>JAZSIV010000154.1:0-4906 GCA_045533995.1 Eubacteriales bacterium | reverse complement strand
CTTATCTTACGGATCCGAGCAACCATATTTGCGATTGGCAGGGCTTTGTTGAAGCTCTCGGAGAGATAAATTTTAGCGGTGTCATCTCATTTGAGACCTTCAGAATATTCAATACCTTCCCCGCTCCCGTTCATACAGAGGCGCTGAAGCTTATTTCGGCGATAGGTCATTATTGGGCAAGCCTTCTTGACGACACAAAAAATGACTGATAAAATGAAAACGATTCTTATAAAAAACGGACGGGTATTTGACGGACAAAAATTTTTTTGCGCGGATATTCTCGTTAAGGGAAACAGGATAGAAAAAATTGAGAGCGGCATTTCGGATGTGGCGGACTACGTCTTTGATGCAAGCGGAATGACTGTTTCGGCAGGGCTTGTTGATGCCCACGCGCATCTTGGCGGCATCTCGCCCGACAATTTGGGAATGATACCTGAGATGTGTACGCTTCCATTTGGGGTTACTTCGGTTGCCGATGCGTCTGCCCGACAGGGCGGCAAGGAAAAGCTCCCTCTTGTTGTGGTAAACTAACAATTTATTATATTTTTGTAGGGGCGTTCAGTGAACGCCCGCGGGCGAACACTGTTCGCCCCTACAGAGGTTATATTTTTTTCTCACGAAAACCAAAAACCGTAGGGGTCGACGTTCTCGGCGGCCCGAAAAAATGTAAAAAGGACAAAAAAGATGAGAACGCTTTTAGATATAAAGAAAAATGAGCCGTTTGATGCCGAGATATTTGAAAAAATGAAGAAAACGGCGCAAGATTTACTGCAGAGGGCAGAAAAAGGACAATATACACAGGCAATAGTTTTATTTTCCTCAAAGGGCAACGAATACGGCACAGTTATAGAGAACGCGCTGTCAAGCGAAAAAGCCGACGAATCGGAATTTCTTTTGCGAGTGCGACAAGTCGAGGATACAAAAATCCTCTATCTTTTGTGCTTGTGGCAGGATATGAATATAGACCTTCCCTCGTTTGCATTCAGAGAGATGCTGCGCGAGATTAATCCTCAAAATGACGAAACACGTATCTTTGTTATGACAAAAAACGGTATCTCTGCGGTAAAATTATCAAATATAAGAAAATAAAAGATCCCCGACAGACCATTAAAATCTGTCGGGGTGATTTTTATTAAGAAGATTAATCTTTTACTATGAGGTAGTACATAGAGCGGCCTGTGTCGCCAAGCTTGATCTTCATCTTACCATTGGAGTACTCTACAGGCTGTTTGCCTATGTAGTAACCTTCGGCGCTGATCGACCAAACGACAAGACCTGTCTGATCTGTTTCAAGCTCGAGCTCTGCTTTGATATTTTCAACCGTGATGGGAGCGTGTCCTATGTCGAGCATAAGATCTTCCGAGAATTTCGCGTCGGTGTTCTTTGCTCTGCCCACCGTGGTAAGAAGAATGTTGTTAGATTTTGTTATGGGATCCTTTGTGAGTGAGCTCATTGCGATGACGGCGAAGTCTGTGTCGCACTTGACTTTGAGTCCGTTTAGGGCTATCTCGCCGTTTTTACAAAGGAAACCGTATGCGCACTTGGTCATAGGAGTGTCTATCGTTCCATAGTTCTTCTCCCAGCTTCTGAACAGCTCGCCTGTGTCAGACGTTACGCTTCCCTCGTTCGTTTCTGCGGGAAGCAGCTCAAGTCCTTCGATATTTCCGAATGTAGTTACAAATTTGTGTTTATCGATGAGGCTTCCGATCTGCCTCGGTTCGTATTTGCAAAGACCTTCAAGATCTACGCCGTAGGTTTTCTTTCCTTCTTTTACATCACCGCGACGGGTGATGAGGGCGGCATGATAAAAAAGTCCAAATTTTGCGGGGTCATTCCATGTTGCAAAAACGCCCTGACGGTAAGGCACATTCGCTATCATAGGCGCAGATATCTCCTCGCCTAAAAGGTCAATATTGTGCAACTTTGTTGAATAGGAATAGGTGTGGATCGCAAAGCCCGACCAGCCCTGAAAACATCCAAGAGCTGCTGTGTAGAGCACCGAATCGGCACGGAATTCGTTTGGCCACGGGACGTCCCATTCGGACACGTAGGTGGGGAGCTTGACATTTGTCTGATAGCCCGACTTGTCGAGATAAGAGGTGCGGTTGTGTGTTACCGAAACGTTTGCGCATCTCTTTTCGAATTCCTTCCAAGTCCAGCCGTAGAGATAACGGTGTGTATCAAGAAAGTCGCAGACGAGCTGTGAACGGTCGTTGTCGGGAGTTCTCGGCCAGTTTGTTCCCGCTATCGGAATTTTTACACCGACAGAGCGCAAATGTTCCATCATTTCCTTATAATATCTTCTCTGAAGCTCGGTCTTAAAATCAAGAAGATCTCTGTCTGCTACGTCGTTTACGTCAAAATCTTCTGCTTTTCTGTCAATTCCCTTTTCCTTGAGCCACTCGTTGAAATATCCGTCAAACTCGGTCTTGTAGGGCTCGACGTAACCGTTTTGAGTCCATTTTGTGTGGAAAAGATCGTTTTCGTTGGTTATTTCTGTGAGGATAATGACGGGATCGTCGCAGTAACGAAGATACGTGTAGGGGTTGTAGTTTGTCCACAGCGCCTCGTTGAACTCCTTTTGAAGCTCTATAAGTTTTTTTGCAAAAATGCTGTAAGGCTTTGCCGAGTCACCAAGCAAATGAGCGTTATCTACACCCTCGTCTGAACGGAATTTTCTATATGTGAGCATATCCATATAAACGTAGATGCCCTCTTTTTTAAGGCAGTAGATGAGGTAGTCGAGTTTATCCATCGAGTCGGGGTTAAGGTGGCTTTCGCTCATTCGCTTGCCCTTTGTGGGATAAAAGATATTCGGGGTATGCCATTCGCAATCCATCTGGTGAAATCTTACTATGTTTATACCGAATTTCGCAAGACGGCGGGCGACGATCTCTGAATAGCTGTGCTCGGGGAAGCAGCCTGCTCCGTTGAAGTTCGTGCCCCAGAATTTCATTTCTGTGCCGTCTTCAAATACGAATTTTCTGCCCTTTATACCGAGAAAGCCATGCTTGCCTGCGGGTTTTTCGTCCTCAAAGATAAAGGAAATGTCTATCGGAGCGTCGTTGTGAAAAAACGGATAAGGGATATAATCTTTCATCTGATATATTCTCCTTAAATTTTTATTTCTACTTGAATTATACCATAAAATGCGCTATAATCTATATCGAATTACAAAAAAACAATAATTTTTGTCACTTTTATATGATAAACGTCTTAGGAGAGGGTGCCACTTGGCGAGAACGATGCGTTTTCCGTTAATGCAATACAGTTGATTTTGGCTTATGTCAACAGAGTATTTTTGGAGCTTTGCAGACTTTCTCCGAGAGATTACCGACAGAAAAAGAAAAAAACAGAGCAAAAATAACTGATGTTACAGTACATTGAGAGGAAAATTATGGAGACCTTTTTTGCAACACTTGTGCCGATGCTGACACTGTTTTTATGTATTACTATTGGATTTGCATTAGCCAAAGCCAAAATCCTTCACGCCTCGGCAAGCGAGACAATGGCAAAAATGGAGATGTGGATATTCTGTCCCGCCCTCAGCTTTATGACGATGGTGCGCAACTGTACGGTAGGATCTCTCTCCACACACGCAACTAATTTGATTCTGGGAGCGATCGTGGTAGGCTTATCGGTAGCGCTCTCGCTTGTTCTTTCTCCTTTATTTGTTAAGGAAAAGGGCATCGAGCGCGGGATCTACGCATACGCGCTTGCCATTGCAAACCTTGGTTATATCGGGGACCCTGTGGTGCTCGCTCTCTTCGGTGACGAGATCCTCGCTTATTATAAGCTATTTACGCTGCCATTTTCTATCCTCATTTACACGTGGGGAGTAAGTGTGATGATGCCCAAGGGGCAGAAAAAAGAGTCATTTTTCAAGCGCGTTCTTAATCCTCCGACGGTTGCTCTGATTGTGGGCATCGTGGTAGGTCTTACGGGACTTGGAGATCATCTGCCTGCCTTTGTGACCTCATCACTTGATTCGCTTAAGGCTTGTATGGGGCCTATCGCAATGATCCTTGCCGGAGTGACTATTGCAAGGTATGATCTTTTGGAAATGATAAAAAATAAAAAGGTCTATATTGCCACGGGTCTGCGCTTGTTTATTCTTCCTGCTGTGTTGATAGCGGCTCTCCTTGGCATTAAGGAGCTGGCTAACGCGCTCTTCTCACTTTCGATAGGAAATGACGTGCTCTTTTTGTGCTTGTTTGCTACGGCAGGTCCGCTTGGACTCAACACGGTCGTTTTTCCCGAGGCTTACGGCGGAAATCCCAAAACGGGTGCGAGTATGGCGCTTGTGTCCCACACCCTCTGCGCTGTTTCAATTCCATTGATGTATGCGCTGATGGTTGCGATATTCGGCACACCGTTTAACGTTTTATAAAAAAGTCCACAGTTTAAGGCTACTTCTCATAAGGATGAAAATGCCCCGACAGATCAAAAAAATCTGTCGGGGTTCATTTTTGCTCAATAAATTGAATTTTACAGTTTTCTCAAGTTATCAATTCTTTCTGGATTTTCAGATGAAGCCCATTCTTTCAGCATATTGCAAGGAAATTGTGAACATTTTCCACAATGGTCTTGTTTCTTTTGAGAATGACACTTATATAAATCACATTCACCCCAAAAGATTTTTCCTTCGATGGCTTTGCAACCCCTGCAATTTTGTTCTGTTTTAAATTTACAAGAATTACAATCAATTCCACAAACACTATAGTTTGCCATATTATACTTTGCCTCACAAATTCTTATTTATTGCTCTGTTTTAGCACAAGTTTCGCATTTGTATTACAAACACCTCGGGCAAATCCCATATCCCCTTGAGCTTCTGCATATAAATGGTCATATGCCCAACGTCTAGAATTAAAATAAATATATTTTACGTGTTCTTCGTAATCAT
>JAZSIV010000085.1:0-9400 GCA_045533995.1 Eubacteriales bacterium | reverse complement strand
AGAAGATTGTAAAGAACAGTACCGAGTCTGTCACGGTCTGCCTCATTTTTTGCGAGCACCCAAGGAGTTGTCTCGTCGATATATTTGTTTGCACGGCGAAGCATTGTAAATACACATTCAAGTGCATCGGAGATCTTGTATTCGTCCATATTGGAGATAAATCCGCTGTATGCCTCGGTACAAGCGGCAACAAGCTCATCATCAAGCTCTGCCTTTGCGACGGGTGACTGGATAACCTTGTCAAAATACTTTTTATTCATATCAAAGGTACGCTTTACAAGGTTACCGAGATTGTTTACAAGGTCAGTATTAAAGCGATTGATAACCGCCTCATAAGTTATTGAGCCGTCAGAGTTATAGGGCATTTCCACAAGCGCATAATATCTTACGCCGTCAACACCGAATTTCTCGGCAAGCTTATCGGCATAAATAACGTTGCCCTTTGACTTTGACATCTTGTCCTCACCAAAGTTGAACCACGGGTGACCGAAGACCTTTTTGGGCAGAGGAAGCTCAAGCGCCATAAGGAATATGGGCCAGTAGATCGTGTGGAAACGCAAAATATCCTTACCGATAATATGAACGTCACAAGGCCAGTATCTGCGGAATTTTTCAGACTGCTCCTCATACGACTTGTCGGGATCATATCCAAGAGCTGTTATATAGTTTGTAAGCGCATCGAGCCAAACGTAAGTAACGTGCTTTTCGTCGAATTCTACGGGTATTCCCCACTTGAACGACGTACGGGAAACACAAAGGTCCTGAAGTCCTGCCTTAAGGAAGTTGTTTACCATTTCCTTTTTGCGCGACTCGGGCTGAATGAAATCGGGGTTGTTCTCAATATGCTTTATGAGTCTGTCAACATACTTGTTCATATTGAAAAAGTACGCCTCTTCCCTTGCCTGTTGTACGGGACGTCCGCAGTCGGGGCACTTTCCGTCAACCGCCTGCGTATCTGTAAAGAAAGACTCACAAGGGGTGCAGTACCAACCCTCATAATGTCCCTTGTATATATCTCCGTTTTTGTAGAAGCGGTTAAATATCTTCTTTACAGCATCTACGTGATAATCGTCTGTTGTACGGATAAAATGATCGTACGTAGTGTTCATTCCGTCCCAGATACCCTTTATCTCTCCCGCAACTCCGTCAACGTATTTCTGAGGAGTAATTCCTGCCTCATTTGCGAGGTTTTCTATCTTCTGACCGTGCTCATCAGTACCCGTGCAGAAGAATACGTCATATCCTCTCTCTCTTTTGTATCTTGCAACAGCGTCTGCCATAATAACTTCATAGGTATTGCCGAAATGAGGCTTTCTCGAAGCGTACGCAATAGCTGTTGTCAAATAAAACTTTTCTTTCATATAAATCTCCATTCCGCCTAATGATGGCTCATGTAATTAATTTTCTTTTTCGTTAAACATCTTATTTGTATGCACGAAATAGGACACAGACATTTTTGGTGCATAATATAGGATAAGTAACACACCGAACGATAGCACCGAAAGTGCACCGCCTACAAATGAATATACAGTCTCTTTTGTTATCTCCGCTCTTTTGCCGTTCGACATTTTTACAGATTCCGCTATTGAACAGAAGAACCTTTTTCCGTCAAGGATCAATGCGGGCACAAAGTAAAAGAACGAGCAAATATATGCCATAACGCAAAATGCAGGAAACGATGCCGTAATAATTATAAAGGCAGCGCAAAGCTTAACTATAAGTGCCATATCAAACATTATATCAAAGACAACAGTAACTAAGCCCACGGCACCTACAAGCGGCAAAAACAAGCAAAGTATTCTGACAAGCACAAAAATAACCAAGCCTATTGATCTTAAATACAGTCCTTTGCTTTTGAAGACCGAAATAAATTCAACAAACTGCGGTCCTTCGCCTTGCACCGTCTTTTTTGCAAACAAAATATAGCTTCCTATCGTAGGTAAAGTGAAGAAAATATATCCTCCAATGAAAAACGCCATAAAAAGAAGCACACCGGGAACTGTAAGTGTCTGCTCTTCGTCAACAAACTCACCAAAGCAACACGCAAATGCACAGGCAGTTGCCAATATATAAGGCATCACGGTTGTAACGATGCATATTATTCCGCAAAGAATAAGTTTTAACAGATTACCGTCTCTATGAAGAATTCGCGAAGTTACATTCTTTACCGAATTCTCGCAGTCAGTGTTTTCTGTGCCAAAGTACATATTATCTTTATCCACTCCAGCACCTCCAAAATATAATCATAAAAATACATAGTATATTATACCAAAAATATCTTTTTTTTACAAGGGGGTATTGCAATTTATATTTAATATTTTCTTGCGCTTGAATTTTCAGTATATCTATGGTAATATTTATATAACGATAACTACAAGGAAATTGATTTATGCACGACATTCAACATAAGACCTTAAACGAAATCTCGGCAGAAATATCAGACACACGCTCTCTTATCTCCGATATTATATACACTGATGATCTGTATATTATAGATACCTCATCAAATTACAGCATCGTTTCAACAAGATCCTCACATATACTGCCAAAATCACAAACCACATTTAAGGATATTATAGACGCTGATACCTGTGATGAAATATATGATTATTTGTTGAATTTTGAGAAAAGTCCTTTACTTATATCGACCGAAATAGGTCCTGCTTTTATTTTTGGAAACATCTTCCCTTCATCAAGGCTGATACTTGCATCGTTTCCGCACGTTAATATTTCACAAGCAGTAACGGTTGCAAAAAATGAGTTCGACGGCAAGTATATTATAAGTCAACATTTGCAGGAAGCGATCTCAAAAGATGAAATTTCCGAAGATGCAAAATTGTTGACGGAACAAACGTATATGAGGGCCTTTGTTCCTATGAATCGTGTGTCCGAGCTTTCAAATGCTGCCTTACATGAGAAGATCAAAAGCATGCCCCATCAGGCAGAAAGCATCTCCTTATTGTGCGGTGCGCCAGTTACTGTTATTTCAAAAATAACAGATGATGATATTTCGCGTTATGCTGACCATAGTTCAGAAAGCTTTGATCATTCTCTTTATACCGCATTTTTGATCTGCACCCTTTTGCTTACAAGAAAGATTGCAAAAAACCGCTCGGCTGAATTAACATTATCAAGCAAAAACGAAAGTCCCTTTGTTATTCTCTCGCTAACTCCTCTTTCGGAGCATCTTGAGAAATACGCAAAGGAACTTTCTACACTTACCGACATATCAGAAAATCTGAATATCGTATTTGATTATAATTTTTCAAACAGCCGTTTGAATATAAATTTTTGCCCCGTCAGAAAAGACTGGTCACTTTACGGGCTTAAGGACGACCGCGACCTTGTCTGGGATCTCGATGACGGTCACTGATCTCCTGTCTTGCTACGGCAGGACGGAAGTACTGGTATAAGTTACAAGGTATCATTCCGTTATACAGCTTTCTCACCTTGTCGGCGCGCCTTCCGTAAAGGCGCTCAAAATATTCGCAAGAGGTGATAATATATATTTGCCAAGGATCAAGCTTTGAGAAGGTCTTACCCATCTTACGATAAAGCCCCTCAGCCTCGCTCTGCTCCATAAGACGCTCTCCGTATGGCGGATTACACACTACGGTTCCGCGTCTATCAAGCTTTTCAATGGTGCACGCGTCCTTTTTGAATATCTTGATGTTTTCGGCAACACCTGCCCTTATGGCATTTTCACGGGCAAACGCCAAAACATTATCATCAATATCAGAGGCAAAGATCTCAAAGTTACGCTCGGTAACGATATGGGATCTTGCCTCGTTTTTTGCTTCGTTCCAAATCTTGTCGCCAAGAAAATTATAATTTTCAGCAGCAAACGATCTGCCAATACCGGGCGCTATGTTGGCAAGCATCTGTGCCGCCTCTATCGCGATAGTTCCCGAGCCGCAAAAAGGATCCCAGAATAAAACCTCGTTTTTCGGACGGGCTATCTTTGCTATTGCCGCCGCCAGAGTCTCGCGCATCGGTGCTTCGCCCGCTGCAGGTCTGTATCCCCTCTTATGAAGCGGAACTCCCGAGGTATCTATCATAAGGGTTGCCTTGTTCTTAAAAATAAAAAATTCTATCTGATATTTTACTCCGTCCTCGCTAAACCAACGGCAACCGTATTTGTTTGCAAGGCGGTCGACTATTGCTTTTTTAACTATACTCTGACAGTCGGGGACCGAAAAAAGCGTGCTCTTTATCGCATGCCCCTTAACGGGAAATGAATCGTCCTTTCCTATATATTTTTCCCATGGCAATGCCTTTGTTCCCTCAAAAAGAGCATCAAAGCTTTCGGCGTCAAATCTGCCGACCTTTATATAAATACGCTCGGCAAAACGAAGATTGATATTAGCACGTGCCACAGCAGACATATCACCCTCAAAGGTGACTCTTCCGTCCATAGTGTCTACACGTCGGTAGCCAAGCGCATCGATCTCTTCTCCAAGCAGCTTTTCAAGTCCAAAAAGACAGGTCGCAACAAGCTCTATTTTTTCCATAAGTTTTCCTCTAAAATGTCAAGGGTGTCGCCGATTTCGGCGACACCCCATTTTTATTTATGCTTTGTTTACAGATCCGAAAAGCTCCATTTTTTCCTTAACGGTAGCCTTTATAGCTTCAAATCCGGGGGCGATGATCTTTCTGGGGTCAAAGCCTTTTCCAACAAGATCCTTGCCTTCTTCAAAGTATTTACGGGTAGCTGCTGCAAAAGCGAGCTGACACTCTGTATTTACGTTGATCTTTGCAACTCCGAGAGAAATAGCCTTTTTGATCATATCAGCGGGGATACCTGTACCGCCGTGAAGAACGAGAGGCATCTCGCCTGCCTTCTGCTGAATAGCATCGAGAGTTTCGAAGGAAAGACCCTGCCAATTAGCGGGATACTTACCGTGAATGTTGCCAATTCCCGCAGCAAGCATTGTAACTCCGAGATCAGCGATCATCTTGCACTCATCGGGATCAGCACATTCGCCCATTCCGACAACTCCGTCTTCCTCGCCGCCGATAGCTCCAACCTCAGCCTCAAGAGACATTCCCTTTTCAGCGCAGATCTTTACAAGCTCTTTCGTCTTTGCAACGTTCTCCTCGATCGGATAGTGTGAACCGTCAAACATGATCGACGAAAAACCTGCATCTATACATTTATAGCAAGCCTCGTATGAGCCGTGGTCAAGATGAACGGCAACAGGAACAGTAATACCGAGATCCTTGATCATTCCGTTTACCATACCTACTATTGCATTATATCCACCCATATATTTTCCGGCGCCTTCGGAAACACCAAGGATAACGGGAGAGTTCATTTCCTGTGCAGTGAGAAGGATAGCCTTTGTCCATTCAAGGTTGTTGATATTGAACTGACCAACCGCATATTTTCCTGCTTTAGCTTTAGTGAGCATTTCTTTTGCTGAAACCAACATTATCAAATTCTCCTTAAAATTAATTAACAATGTTATTATACACCTGTTTATTGGAAAAATCAAGGGAATTACAAAAAAACTTTGCTTATATTTGCAAATTAATCAAAAAAATTCAGCTTGCAAAAGCACCGCAGATCGCACTGAACATAACGTCAGCCATCTGCTCAAAACCCTCTTGTGAGGGAATATAAGAATCTGTATGCACGGTCTCCGTCAGAGTAGAGCGAGGGTTTACTGTGATCGTGCTTGTTTCATAGTTATGTTCACTGTCAAAGCACTGCATAACAGGAACAAAATAAAGCTTGTTATAAGACATGTCCTTAATTGCCTCATAAAGCTGTCGACTGCTTTCAACAATATCTGTATCTATTTTATATTTATATTCATATGAAGTTAATCCGTCCTGCTCGCCCTTGAAAGGAATAAGAACAACAAATATCGGAATGGTAGTACTTCTGGATCTAATGCTGTCTATTACTGTTTTCATATTTTCAATAAATTCAGACGCATCTGTTCCAACAATGTCATTTTCTCCAAAGAACAGCTGTACTGCAGTGGGTGTTATTTCATTGTTGTCAACGTAATGACCCCAATCGAACGATTCTCCGTCATAAAATGGATTAACTAATCCGTCAATTGGGTCAGAATCATAATTAACGTAAGTGTCAAGATTCCAATCAACTCTTCCTTCATGATAACAGTCATACTGGCTCTCAACCGTTCCAACGTAATTTATCTTGTTACCCGAAAGCGTTTTTACCTCGGAAAGCCAGTAACGATCTGCAGTAAGCGTTCCGCCTATTGGGCAGATATTTACAGAAGACGTTAAAATATTGTTTGCTATCTTTACTGTAACATCCTTCTCAAAGACCATAGTTCCGTCCTTACTGTAGATTTCAAGCGTCAAGGTGTGCGATCCCTTTCTCGCAGACGTTCCTGTTATTCTATACTTGTTTTTATACGCCTTGCCAATATTTCCGTACCATCTGAAATGATATCCGTCTGCAAAAGGGCAAACACCTCTGTTATATATATCTATCGTTCTTCCGACAGCAACGTAAATAGTATCGGGGATAAAGATTGGAGGTGCGCTGTCGTAGCTCAAAACCGAATCGGAGACCAAATATTTTTTCTCAAGTCCGAAAGAAAAACCATCCGTTTTATTTACAACGCTAAACAACTGTGTAAGTCCCGACGGATATGATATCCTTATATATTTTGCTTTTTCGTCTGCCTTTATCTCACTTACAAGCTTTGTAGTTCCAACTGTTGCAAGATATTTTTTGTTTTTGTCATATTGACAAATGCTTTTCCCGATCTGATTTGAATATCCGGCATTTAGAAGATATGTTTCTCCCGGCTCTATTTCTATATATCCCGAAGTACAATAGCTCGAATTTTTCTCAAGCTTGTTTCCATCTATATAATAGCCCTCCATTATATCGGGATCATTCTTGTCAAAATAGTTCGTACATTTTGCAAAGCCAAGATCCTTAACGGAAACCTTTGTATCATTAAAAACGCTTCCTTTTATCATTTCTCCGTCAATACTGTATTCAACATACCCATAATCCTGATATTCCTGTAACTCACCGGAAGCTACAATAGCAGGTTCATACGTTGTACTGATGTAAGTCTCAGCAAGTGTTATTCTGACATACTTTACGCCCTCACCAACGGTATATTCACTTGTTGCCGCGGAGCCTTTAGACGAAAGTATAGCTCTGTTTTCATCAAATGCCGTTACGTATCTCATAGAATTCTTTTTGCGAACTCCGCTGATCGTTGCCTGATACGTTATTTTCTGACCCTCGGACACCTCTATATAATCGGTCAGATAATAATCTCCCGAAAAAATAGTCGCGCTTGTATTTGTCATGTATTTTCCGGAAAGCATAGAATTCCTATCAAGAAGATTTGTACCGGGTGTTGTCGTGCACATAGCCTCAATGGCATTTTTTATGCTCGAATTGTCTATTGAAAGCATCCAATATGCGCTTCCCTCTACGGGCTCCGATGCCTTATTTGCTTCACAAGCGATCCAAAATGAATTGTTATGGTATACCGCATCGAGTTTTTCATAAGATCTGTTTTCTTCCCATCTTCCTTTGGGAGAGATAGAAACTTTGCCCAAGCTTATAGTCTTACTCATTTATAATAACCTCCAAATTTCCATTTTTAAGTCTGAATTCAAGCTCATCAAAGGAGCTTGATGTTGTCATGCTCAATATCCCCGTTTCAATGTCAACAGCAAATCCGGCGAATTCAAATCCGCCCTGATCTCCCTTTTCACCTTGAATTCCCTGCTCTCCTCGATCTCCTTTGTCGCCTTTTTCTCCCTTGTCTCCAACTCCACCCTTTGCAGTACCGATATAGCTCCAAATATCATCAGAGATAGAAATATAAAGATTAAAGTTGTCTGTGTTCAGATACAGGTGATTCTGAAGTGCACCGTCAACTGCACATACTATTCTATCCGATGTCCCATCAACAGCCGTTCCAAAGTGCCACACGTTTCCGTCTCTTCCGTTAAATACTCCGTTGTCGGCATCCTTCCTTACCGATTCTGCAACGTCTATTGCGGTTCTCATGTGCTCTATGACCTGCGCAATTTCAGTCGGTGTCGGTCTCACTGCCGATTTGTCGGTGTCATCAAGTGTTCCAAGAACGTCAATTTCTCCGCTGACAGACACAAGGATCTTTTCGTCTTTGTATCCTATGACAGCATATTTGGTCCTTCCGCGAACGTTCATTACCTCTGCAGGTATATCTATTGGACCGAGCTCGTATAAAACCGACACAGGATCTGATTTTGGCGGATAAAACAAGACTTTTTTAATCAGTCCGTCCCATTCGGCACTGAAAACTATCTCAAGCTTCTCAATGCCGTAACTTCCCTTTGTTCCGGCAATAAAACGAGGCGGTGAGATCGAATAATAATTTGCATTTATCTGCATTTTTTCTCCTTCCTCATCTCACGTGGCGAGATGATCTTAATTCCAGACACCTTTCTGCTATTCCGACAATATAATACACTAAAACAAAAATCTACTACTGACAAAATTCTGTCAAAAACAAAAAAGCCGTTGCACTTTCGTGCAACGGCTTAAAAATCAATATTTTACTGCTGACCAGCAAGCTTTGCAATCTCGTCTGCGAAGTTCTCTTCCTTCTTCTGAATACCCTCGCCCTTTTCAAAGCGATCGAAGGAAAGAATCTTAATATCAGCTCCGAGCTCTTTAGCTGTCTTCTCAACGTACTTACCAACCTTGAGATCGTCATCCTTGATATAATCCATATCAAGCAAGCAGTTGTTCTCATAGAACTTACCAAGCTTACCAACAACCATCTTCTCGAGGATCTGTGCGGGCTTGTTAGCGTTCTTGGGATCGTTTGCCATCTGAGCCATCACGGTAGCCTTCTCTTCCTCGATAACAGATGCGGGAACCGACTCTCTGTCAAGGTAAGGAGTTGTATAAGCACCGATCTGAAGAGCAATATTCTTTGCGAACTCTACGAACTCTGCCTTTGCAGCAGTAGCAGCGTCTGCTTCAAACTTCGCGATAACGCCGATAGAACCGTTTCCGTGGATATATGTGCTTGTAAGACCTTCAACAATTACAAAGCGGCGAATGCTGATCTTTTCTCCGATAACGAAGATCATTTCCTTAAGCTTAGCATCAACTGTAACTGCGCCGTCAATATATGTGGATGCCATAAGAGCATCAACGTCTGCGGGCTTGTTTGCAATGATAGTCTTAAGAAGGTTCTTAACGAATTCCTGGAAGGATGCATTCTTTGCAACGAAGTCTGTCTCAGAGTTAACTTCGATCAATGCTGTAACGTCGCCGTCCTTAAGAATGTCAACGATACCGTCTGCTGCAATTCTTGTAGCAGCTTTAGCCTCTGCCTTGAGTTCACCTCTCTTACGAAGGATCTTTACAGCCTCCTCCATATCACCGTTTGCC
>JAZSIV010000120.1:0-5453 GCA_045533995.1 Eubacteriales bacterium | reverse complement strand
CCCTCCCTCTCGGAAGGAGGCTTTGGAGTGCGACCGCCGATAGAAAAACACCACCAAAGAGATTTCCTTGGTGGTGTTCGTGCTTTCTCCGCTAAGAATGCAGAGGCGATTGCAAGGGCTTGTTTTATATAATATTATTCTTCTGTTTTTTCCTTTTTATGATATCTTAACGAGCATACGTCGTCTCCCTTTGCAATACACTTGGGAAGATCGAGAACGCTTCCGTAGCACTCGCCTATTCCGTGGTCTCCGCACATCGCTATATCGCAAAGCATAGCTATCTCCTCATCCGAGCAGCCCGCCTTCTGCCAAGCCTTTACAAGCGGACAATAGTGAAAATCAATAGAAAGCTTATCGTCGATAACCTCAAGCACGTCCATTTCAAAAACGAGCTGCGCTGGCTTTGTAAAAAGTGTCTTTTTAAGCCCCTTAAGACTGTCCGTCTTTCCCTTTTTCACAAGATCCTCACCTTGTGAAAGTCCGCAACGCTTTACAGCATCACTTGCAAAATCAAGGGGATCAAGTCCTCGCTTTTTTGCCTCGTCACAAAGAAGGTAGAGCCAGAAAGCTCTGTGCTCAAGCTGTGCACGGATCGCCTGAAGCAAACCATTCTTATATTTGGGATCGTTTTTTACGTTGCTCATAGTTTTCCCTCCGTTTGTCTTGTCATTTCTTAAAATATACAACGAAAATAACTATATAAAAATTATATTACTCAAAAACAAAATAATCAAGTACGTTTTGTTATTCATATTAATATTGACTTTTGCTTGTTATATATGATATAATTATTTTTGTATTATAAATTATAAGGTAATATTATTTTTTACATAAAAATGCAATGTAGGAGAATCATTATGGGAAAATTACTTATAGGTTGGGCAGAAGAAAGCCTTGTCCCCACAAAAAAAGCAAGTCTTGACGGTCAGTTTTTCGAGAGGATCTCAGAAGAGGTAGAATCCGAGATCGCTGCCACAGCTATGGCTGTAGAATCAAACGGAGATCAGATGATACTCGTATCTGTCGATATCGTTCTGATGTATGACAGCTTTATAGACCTTGTTCGTGAAAAGTTTGCAAAGCTCGTGCCCGATTTTGACCCTAAAAAGCTCATTATCTGTGCAACACACACTCATACCTCTCTCTCTATTGCCACTCCGCCAAGTAATCTTCCTAAAGTAAGACCTCTCTTTTCAAGGGCGGCTGCCATACTTGAAGAATTTTCTGAAGGAACAAAAAAATACTCAAGAAAGGTCGTTCCCGATGACACGGTAATAACCCCTCAGGAAGCTACCGAATTTGTGAGCGACAAGATAGCCCTTGCCGCTAAGAAGGCCTGGGAGAATAGAGGCGAGGCTTATTATACAAACGAATTCGGAAGAGCCGCTGTCGGCATGTGCCGCAGAGTAAGCTATGACGACGGAAGCGCACAGATGTGGGGTGACACCAACACAGCAAACTTCGTTTCTATGGAGGGCGGAAGCGACTCGGGAATCGAGCTTCTGTACGTATTTGATAAAAACAAAACTCTCACGGGAGTTGTTGCAAACATTGCCTGCCCTGCTCAGATCCTTGAGCAAAGAAGCATTATTTCTGCTGACTTCTGGGGAAGCGCAAAGGCAAACATGCGCAAAAAGCTTGGCGAAAAAGTTCATCTTCTCACTCTTTGCGGTGCGGCGGGCGACCAGTGCCCGAGAGACCTTGTAAGATGGGTTGAACCCGAAACTCCCATTGACGACCCCAACGTAAACCGTCCTCACGTTATAAAGCATAAGGCTGACCCCTCTATGTACGACGTAAGCGGCTGCAACAAGGTCGGCAAGCGTATTGCAAACGAGATAGTCTCGGTCTACGAGGATATCACAGAGCTTAAAGACGATGCTCTTCTCTGCCACGAGGTCATAACACTTGATCTTCCTTTGAGAAAGGTGACTATGAAGGAGCACGATAATGCTGTAAGAGAGATTGAAAGATATGTAGACCGTCATAAAAATGACAGCTTCAACTATGAAGACGTTGCGCGTATCCACGCAAACGCAGGGGTTATTATGAGATATCGCGATCAACAGGAAAACGAGATCACTCCGATCGAGTTCCACGTTGTTCGCTTTGGAAACGTAGCTATCGTGACAAATCCCTTTGAGCTTTTCCTTGATTACGGAAACAGAATAAAGGCAAGAAGCTATGCCGAGCAGACATTTATCGTTCAGCTCTGTTGCGGAGCACGCGGCTATCTCCCCACCGAAAAGGCAGAGAAAGCCGGACATTACAGCGCATATATTTCAAGCGGAGAGGTTGGTCACGAGGGCGGAGATCTTCTCGTGAGAAGAACTATAACCGAGATCAACAAAATGTTTTCATAAAATAAAGCACCTGCATTTTTTGCAGGTGCTTTATTTTCAAGTATGCATCAGAAGATCGAGCAGACAAACACATCCCTCGTAAATATCGCGGTAGGTAATGTCAAAATGTCCCGAATACCACGGGTCTGCCACGTCTCCGCCGCGATCGGTATATTCCATAAGCTTTGATATTTTACTCTCGGGATCGCCGCCGAGCATCCTCTTCATGTTTGCGATATTCTTACTGTCCATACCGATAAACATATCGTATTTATCGTAATCACTTGCCCGAAGCTGTACCGCACGCTTACCCTCGCACGAAAGTCCGTGTCTCATAAGCTCCTCCCTTGCGGGCGGATATACGGGATTCCCTATCCCGTTCCATATCTCCTCGGTGCTCGTTGCACTTGAAGAAATGAAAAATTCCGATTCAAGCCCTCTGTCCTTTACAAGCTTTCTGAAAATGATCTCTGCCATAGGAGAACGGCAAATGTTTCCATGGCATACAAACATTATATTTTTCATAGAAATTCCTTTCGGTAAGCATTAACTGTCTTATTTCACAATATTTTTTATATGATCCCGTATCGTGGTGTCTTTTCCCTTTTTCGCTTTGACGTAATTTGACTGAAATTTTGCTATCATAAGAAACGAAACGCCTGCCGCTATCAGTATAGCAAAGATATTTCTTTCGTGATATATAACGTGGAGCGGAAAAGCAAGCGCCGCATAAAACGGAAGCACATAACTGTAATTCACGAGTAACATAATTATACAGCCAGTAATAAGAAGGAATAGGAAAAGTATCCAATCATAAGCAAGCACAACACCGCCAAAGGAAGCAAGTCCCTTTCCGCCCTTAAAACCGAGGTAGAATGGAAAAATGTGTCCTACAACGGCAGAAACTCCCGCCAAGAGACCGATACAATAAACAGACGGAAAAACGAGCTCGGCAACTTTATACGCAAGAACCGACTTTGCTATATCAAAAAGCATTACGAGCGCGCCAAATCCCTTTCCAAAATTCAGCATTACATTTGTTGCGCCAAGATTTCCCGTGCCGCTGTTCCTTATATTTTTTTGTTTGATCTTAGAAATTAATGCCGCGGGACTCAGAGATCCGAGAAGATATCCCACGACCGACGCGAAAATATACTTAAACATACGATTATTATATCATAACTATTTTAACAATATGTTAATAACAATCCTATAATTTATAAAAAACACACGGGGCGCACTAAAAAGTGCGCCCACAAATTTTATTTTTCAACCTCAAAAGCCGCGAATTCAAAAGCATTTATCGGTGCGGAAAGCTCTACGGTATCACCAAGAATCTTGCCCGAACATCCGACAAATCTTATTTTTGAGTATTCACCGTCAAGCTTTACGACAGGCTCTAAAATACTGTCTGCATAACAGTTAAAAAGACCGACTGCCATTTTCTTTTTGTCATCTGATTTTTTGCAAAGCATATAAAGCTCCGGATTTTTAGAACACGTAGCAGGAAGCTTTTCTCCCGAGATCCACTCAGCTCCCTCGCCTATAAGCTTTTGCATATAGTATCCTCTGTTAAAGGTCGAATTTCTCGGCAAAGTCATCGTATCAAGCATAAGAACAACGAAACGCTGTCCTTTTTCGTTAGTGTATCTGTATGCAAACGGCAATTTTTCGCCACCACAAGCATCCGTTTCGAGAATTATATCACACGATGCATCAAGCCCCGAAACAAGGAAGTCGCCGCTTTGATTTTTATTTGAAAGCAACACCTTATCATCGCTTGTATACATCATACGTGCACTCGATTTTTCTATACGGTATTCTCCGCGGAGTCCGACGTCAACTCCCTTTTCGGTAAGAATAAGGGCTGAAATCGCATCAATTATCGCACCCTTCTCCATTTTCTCCATAGGATAGTTTCTCGCAGTTTCGCCGAAAAGAGCAACGCAGATACCCTCTCCGTAAGTAGTCGGTATGCTTAATTCACCGAGCAGATGCCCTGCCGTCGGCATCGGGTAATTGTTCGTATATGCATCGCCAAGCTCAAAGTCGGCATATTCCATAACCTTTTTTTCCACGGGTGTTGATACCCCGCAAGCCACCTTGCCGCCAAAGATCTCGGATATTTCTTCCATCACGGGCAGATTTCTGATATGCCTTTGCATATATCCTTTTTCATAATCAAAGGAAGAATTGTAGTCAAGCATGTATTTGAGTGTGCCGTCATACACTCCGTCAGCTCTCATAACGGCATCAAAAAGCTCAAGATATGAGGACGGTGTGCTGTGTCGGGGACGAGGATAGGTATCTCCCTCTGCTACAAGCTCCGAGCCCGAATCCTTTGAAAAATCGGCAAACATTCTTGCTATTTCAAAGACCATCGGAAGAGGCATTGTCGAATTTATTGCCCAATAGGGCGCGGGATGAAGTCTTGTTACGGGTTTGTTTTTGCCTGCAAGGATTTTTGATAATTCAACCGCCGAGCTTCCGTCAACACCCCATATACTGTGTGCCGAGCAAAGTGCTACGCATACCTTTTCGTCGACCTTATCGACCTCGGCTCTTATATCCTTTGCAAGAAGCTCAAGTGAATTTTTCTGCGCCGTAAGCCATGCCTTTCGATATTTGTTTGCCTTGCCCTCAAAGGCGAGCTTTTTAAGCTCTTCTCTTGTTACAGACTCCCCGCAAAGCTTTTGAATCTCTGCTATATGAGATTCACAGGCACAACAAAAATCCTTTCCGTGCTGAGAAAGTCTGTAATCGTCATCAAGAAAAATGAGCTTTACTCCGCTATACTTTGCAAGCGTTGCAACGTATTTTGAAAACATAATTCTGAAATTCTCATCAAGCGGACAGCGAGTATCACCGATAACGTTACCCGAAAGGTCTACAAGGGGTGTATACTTGCCTTTATATGTTTTAAGATCCTCTCCCCATAAAACCGAGCCGTGACCGATAGTAGTTCCTATCCATATAGCAGGTTCTATTCCGTTTTCCTTAAAAAAGTCGGCATTTTCCTTTATTTCTTTGCACTCCTGCTCAACGCTCAAAAGGTTTTCCTGGTCAGCGCT
This sequence comes from Eubacteriales bacterium, assembly GCA_045533995.1. Classification (GTDB taxonomy): domain Bacteria; phylum Bacillota; class Clostridia; order Oscillospirales; family CAG-272; genus HGM12713. The sequence continues at coordinate 40 of JAZSIV010000120.1, read as the reverse complement.
TGCAATAAGAAGCACTCTGTCTACCTTTGCCGCCTTCATC
>JAZSIV010000149.1:0-5182 GCA_045533995.1 Eubacteriales bacterium | reverse complement strand
GGGAGGGGCTTGCTCCTCCCGAAAATAATAAAAATCCTCCCGCGGGTGGATCTTTATTGTGCATGTCCTTTTTGAATAGTAATAGTTGTTTGGTGAAAATCGGAATCTACAAGCATATTATGGCATTCAAATAAATGCTTGTCAAGCGTTCGTTTGAATGCTGTGGTATAATTGTAACAACTAACAAAAATTAATTGAATTTTCAAATTGGAATGGGGCAAAATTATGTATATTTATCAAAGGCTTAAAGACCTTAGAGAGGACAACGACAAAAGTCAGGAAAACATTGCACTTGTCTTAGGGGTTACAAGACAGCAGTATCAGCTATACGAAAGCGGCAAACGCGAACTTCCTATGCACCACTTTATTACTCTGGCGCGGTATTACAATATATCGCTCGATTACCTCGCAGGACTGATCGATACACCAAAAAAATTATATTAAACTTTCTGACTGTCGCAGGGGTGTTCTTTGAACGCCCCTGCGGTATATTTTAATATTTAATGGTGGACGGTGGTTAACCCGCTAAATCTCCCATCTGATTCAGCATATTCTCAATGAATATTCCGTATCCCGTTGTCGGGTCATTTATCAGCACATGCGTGACAGCCCCTACCAGCTTGCCGTTCTGAATGATTGGGCTGCCGCTCATTCCTTGGATTATTCCACCTGTCTTTTCGAGCAGCGCCTTGTCGGTCACCTTGACGGTGAAGCATTTGTTTCCCGTTGCCTTGCGGTCTATCGAGCTTATCTCGATCTCATATTTCTCGGTCTTATTTGTATCAAGCGTACAATAAATATATGCCTTGCCCTCGCACAGCTCACCGCGAAGCCCTATCGGCAAGGGCTCTGCGACCGTGCATTCAGGCGGCTCGGCAAAGACTCCGTAAACGCCGCAATCGCTGTTCATAATGAGACTTCCCGTCTTGCCTGAGCTGAAATATCCCTTGATCTCGCCGGGCGCGCCTGCCGCACCCTTTACAACACCGCTTATCGTTACGTCAACGACAGAGCCTCGATTCATGGCAACGAGCTGACCGCTTGATGCATCGCATATTCCGTGCCCAAGGCCGCCAAACGAGTAGGTCTCGGGGTCGATAAAGGTAACCGTTCCGATTCCCGCGCCGCTGTCCCGCACGTATATTCCCGTTTTATATTTTCCCTCCGCTTCGGAAAAGATGGGTGTGAGTGTGGTTTTTTGCCGCTTTCCGTCGCGGACGTATTCAAGAGGAAGGGCTTTGCCGCCCGATTCCTCAACTATCTTTGTAAGCTCTGCTGCGCTGCTTATCTCTCTGCCGCCGATGCTTTTTATCATATCATTTATTTTAAGACCCGCCGCGCTCGAGGGATTAGTGCTCTTACCGCCTGCCGTAATATCGCAAAATCCCACGACCATCACGCCGTCGGTCATAAATTTAATGCCGAACGGCATTCCGCCAACATAGAGCCGCATATCGTCATAAACGCTGACCTTGACCGACTTCAGCGGCAGCATTCCGAACAACTTGTATCTTACGTTATATTGCGCCGACACCGCCGAGTGAGCATTCTCGTTTTCCGTCACACAGCTAAGGAACGGATATTCGGCAAGCTCGGTACTTTTCATACAGCTCATATTATCGGGGATAACGCAGCTGTACGTACCGCTTATCACCGTGCAAAACAATAGAAAAGTCAGAAGAGTGAGCGAGAGACCTTTTATTATTTTTTTTGACATGAGACTTGTTTTCCTTTTTATTAATTTATATGAGTGAAACGTTTTTTATGATCTCACATTATTATCTTTCTCAAAAATCTCTCTTTGATAAGTAACAATATTGCTGTAAAGAGGCAATTTTTTTCTTTTCGGGAAAATAAAATTTTCGTTTTCTTGGCTTTCGGGACTTTTTATTTATTTTATTCTGAAAAATAAAAATATTTCCTTTTTTTAAGAGTTTTTTGCAAGAAAAAAGCCGTCAAAGTTTAGATGCGTTATTGTTAAGGGGAGGCTTTTGAAAAAAGCCCCTGCACTTTTTACACGCTATTTTCTCTTGACGATGCTTTTTGGATATGATATAATAAATTGAAGCAAAATATAAAAACAAGGAGGTCACAAAGATGGCTATAATTAATATCACGAAAGAAAATTTTGATTTGATAAGAAACGGAGACAAGACGGCACTTATCGACTTTTACGCAGACTGGTGCGGCCCTTGCCGTATGCTTGCGCCCATCATTCACGAGATAGCAGAGGAAAGAGAGGACGTTGCCGTTTGCAAATTGAACGTAGACGAGCTTCCCGAGCTTGCCGAGCAGTTTGGTGTGATGAGCATTCCCACGCTTGTCGTTATCAAAAACGGAGAGATCGCACAACAGTCGGCAGGTATTCGCCCCAAGGCGCAGATACTTGCAATGCTTGACTGATAGAAAGGTCTGTTATGCAATATCTATTATTGTTTCTTGAAGGAATAATCACCTTTATATCCCCCTGCCTTTTGCCTATGCTTCCGATATACGTATCCTATTTTGCGGGCGGCAAGGAGGAACGCTCAACAAGAAAAACTCTTGTAAACGCGCTTGGCTTTGTGCTTGGATTTACGGTGGTATTCGTTACTCTCGGCGCGCTTGCGGGAACGCTCGGAAGATTTCTTATTGAGTACAAGATAGCTGTAAATATTATTACGGGACTTATCGTTGTCCTGCTCGGTCTTAATTTTCTCGGCGTTTTTAAGGTTGAGCTTTTCAAGGGAATAAAAAATCCGATGGCAAAAAAGGAGCTTGGTTTTTTCTCGGCTCTGATTTTCGGAATTGTTTTCTCGATAGGCTGGACACCCTGCGTAGGTGCATTTCTCGGCTCGGCACTCATGCTTGCTTCACAGCAGGGGCATACTCTCGTAGGAATCCTTATGCTTCTGTGCTATTCGCTCGGACTTGGAATCCCCTTTGTTGCAAGTGCACTGCTTATTGACAAGCTCAAAAGCGCGTTTGGCTGGATAAAGAGCCATTACGGTATAATAAACACGGTATCGGGAATCCTTCTTTGCGCCGTTGGCGTGCTTATGATGACAGGACTTCTTGATAAGATTCTTTACGCTTTGAGCTGATGTGAGGTGTGAAATGAAAAAATCAATTAAATGGATAATAATTGCGCTGGTAACCGTTGCGTTTTTTGTCGGCGCGTATTTGCTGTATAATTCTCTTTCGGAGGACTATGGCAACAGCTCACTTATAATAGACCTGCCCGCCGCAGGCGACACGGGCGCAAGTACAGATGCTATGACGGGCACACCCGATGCTTCATCTGACACAGACCTGCCGACCGACACGGAAGACCCCTCAAAGGTTACAGATACCGAGACAAAGGGCGAAGACCTTCTCACAAATCCCGCCGCCGATTTCACCGTTTACGATAAAAACGGAAATGCGGTAAAGCTCTCGGATATGAGAGGTAAGCCCGTTGTTATTAACTTCTGGGCAAGCTGGTGTCCGCCCTGCAAGGCAGAGCTTCCCGATTTCGAGGAGGTTTATAAAAAATACGACGGTGAGATCGTGTTTATGATGGTCAATATGACCGACGGATATCAGGAAACAAAGGCGACCGCAACGGCGCACGTCAATCAGAACGGCTACACCTTCCCCGTCTATTTTGATACCGATTCATCGGCAGCGATAGCCTACTCGGTATCAAGTCTTCCCGCAACATATCTTATCGACAAGCACGGAAACCTTGTGGCGCACGCTATCGGTATGATAGATGCCGATATTCTTGAGGAAGGCATTGACCTGATAAAGTAATTTAGAGAACTTTTTTAGAGGAACAAAATGAAGATCTTAATGTTGAACGGAAGCCCGAGGGAGAACGGAAACACAGCAAGGGCTCTTCTTGAAATGACTTCGATATTCGAGAAAGAGGGCATAGAAATAGAATATTATCACGTGGGAAATATGGCGATCCGCGGCTGCATGGGCTGCGGAGCCTGCTATAAGGCCAAGAGGTGTGTGATAGACGATATTGTAAACGAGCTTGCCGAAAAGCTTGCCGAATGTGACGGAATGGTCGTGGGCAGCCCTGTTTATTATGCCGCGGCAAATTCGACCCTTACAGCGCTGCTTGACAGACTTTTTTACAGCGCGAAGTTCGACAAGAGAATGAAGGTCGGTGCGTCGGTGGTAGTCGCAAGACGCGGCGGCTGCTCGGCGGCATTCGATCAGCTCAATAAATATTTTACTATAAGCGGAATGCCCATTGCCTCGAGCCAGTATTGGAACAGCGTTCACGGAGCAGTTCCATCCGAAGCCGAGCTTGACGCCGAGGGAATGCAGACTATGCGCACCCTTGCCGCCAATATGGTCTTTTTGATGAGGAGCATTGAGCTCGGAAAGGAAAAATACGGCCTGCCCGAAAAAGAAAAATCGGCTTGGACGAATTTTATACGATAATAAAAGAGGACGCTCGCGCGCCTACAAAAATAATAGTCAAAACGCAACCGTAAAGTTCACGGTTGCGTTTTTTGTATTATGAAAAACACGCGATAGTTGCGTGGCTCAATATAGGTTAACTGATGAGAAAATAAAAAACAAATGGATAAGGTATAATGAAACATAAGGCTGTAGGGACCGGCGTCCTCGACGGTCCAATTTTGCGGGAGGAGCAAGCCCCTCCCCTACCTAACTACATAAAAGCCTCCCTCCGAGAGGGAGGGGGACCGCGTTAGCGGTGGAAGGAGCCTGCATAGCTTTGAGATCAGTCAAACCTTATTGTATCGCACTCTCCTTCAGTCGCCTTTCGGCGACAGCTCCCTCCCGGAGGGAGCCTTTTCATATCAAAGATCGTTCTTTCCCTAAAAAAATTTACTGTTTAATTGACAAACTAAATAAAAAATGCTATAATGAACGTGCCAAACAAATTTCATAAAGCAAACGTAGGGATATTTTCTCTTTTTTAGAAAAGGGTGAATTGTACCTTTTTTTGTCGTGCAAAATTTACTGTGTGAATTTGGTAAAAGCGCAAATTCCGTCAGGTGGTTTTGTACGGCGAAATATCCGTATGTTTGCTTGAAATTTGTTTGGCGACAATTGGGGTTTGCGTTTTTCGGTGCGTATGACTTCGGTTGTGCGCACTTTTTTATTTTAAAGGAAAAATTACCATGGACGAATTTCTTAAAAAGCTACTTAAAAAACACGAACACTATGAGAAATTTAA
>JAZSIV010000131.1:0-3126 GCA_045533995.1 Eubacteriales bacterium | reverse complement strand
CTTGAATTTTGGATCAGCTGTAATCGGTGCAGAGGTGTTTTTGAAGGCGCTGTCCATTGCGAGAAATTTGGGATATCCCACGTTTGACATCACGACAGCAAATTTTGACCTGATTGATCTTGGCGACTACCGTTCCAAGATTGGATACAACGATCCTAACTATTATTACCGTCCCCGAAAAAATATCGTAAACCGTCCCACCAGCAAAGGCGGTCTCGGATGGCATTTTTGCGGAGATCATCAGCATACGATTCCCACTCTTTACGATAAGCTGCAAAGCAAGCATAGCTGATTCCAAACGCAAATTTAAAACCTGATTATCATCACATATCACCCGAACACTCGTTTTCTGCGAAAACGCAAAGAAATCCGAACCCTTCGCCTACCGGCTTTGGGTTCGGATTTCTACTGTTTGGTGCGGGTAACAGGACTTGAACCTGCACGAAGGTAACCTCACTAGAACCTGAATCTAGCGCGTCTGCCAATTCCGCCATACCCGCATATTAAATTGTTTTGGGCAATCGTGCCTGTGCGGATTGCTCAATCAACCTCATTATTTTATCATACATTAGTTGTTTTGTCAATACAAAAATATATAATAAAACAAAATCCCCACTGAAAACATACATTATTTTCAGTGGGGAAATGCTTATTTATTTTTGGCCCAAATCACCTTAGATTTCAAAAACCTCAATGCCCATAATTGTGCACAGGTTTCTGATAGCTTTTCTGTTATCACCATAAGTGATGATATAATGCTGACAAGCAACGTTATCTGCAAACTTTTCAACATCAGGCATTTCTATCTCAAGCGCAGAGAGCTGAGGTGCGGGAGCATCCCAACCGCATTCTTCCCACTTGGGAGGATTTTTGCCGTTTCCGAGAATGATCTGCATTATATACTTGCCATCCTTATAAATCAAGCGGCTCATTGTAATAACACCTGTTTTTACCTTTGATACGTTAAGGATACCCTGGCTGAGCTGACCAAATGCAGCAGGAAGTACTGTATATGTATTACCGTCGATCATATCAGCTGCTATGAAGTCGGGAACACCTGCGAGAACGCTTGAATCAAAGAACTCATAGAATTCAAGATATCCTGCGAGCTGACCTGTAAGTCTGTTCATCATAAGCTGTGTTACTGCACCGAGAGAGTCGTTTTCAGGTACTGTTGTATATCCATCTTCAGAAAGAAGCATAAATATAGGAGCAGGAGGGAAGCCACAGAGCTTCTTCATACCGTCAACGTCCTTCAAAGAAATTGCTTTATAGCCTCTTTCATCAGCAATCTGTTTTACAGCAAGATAGTAACCTGCAGCCTTCATCATTGCATCTTCATTAGCAGGCTTAAGGAAATTCCACTTCAATATTCTGTTGTTTACAACGTCTTTCTTTGCATCGTCTGAGAGAAGATCGTATCTCTGCTGAATTTCGAGCATTTCAAACGTTTCAATCTCAACACCAGTTGTTTTCTTGAGTGAGAGCCCGTCGTAAAGTGTGCCGTAAAGGTTCATATCGCGGTATCCTGCCATACCAACCTTGTCATGAAGCAATGCTTTGGCAGCGATAGCTGCGCGACAGAATTCAGCAACTTCTGCACTTCTTGTCTTTTTGTTTATAATATCATAAACGTACTTGAACTTATACCCAAGGCCTTCAAATGTTGCGCGAAGACCTGTTGTGCCTGCCTGATCCGCGGTCGTTACCAAGCGGTCGCCTTCATACCAACCGCAAAGTCCCCACAATACCATAGGAAGATGGCGGTAATGCTCGGTTACCTTTATAACTGCGTGTGTAGGGATCCAACCTGCTACACAAACAACAAGTGCATCAAATTTTTCTTTTGCGAGCTTTTCTACTGCATCGCCTATCTGTACTTCCTCATAATCATCCGCAACAGGGTATACAGAAACGAGATCAAGTCCTTCAGCCTTAAGAGCTGCTTCCGCTGCAGAGCATTTTCTTACAATTACGTCTACAGGTGTGTTTACCTCTCCAAAACCAATAAATCCTATTTTAGACATTTCGTTCTCCTTATTTATGTAATTTTTTTAGATTATAATTTAGATAGAAAGTGAATAAATTTCGGCTTCCCAAGGCAACCATTCTTTTCTGCCTTCAAGCGAGGGTGCAGTGTCAGGACAGTTTGTCAATTCGCGCTTCCATGAATTTGCCTTGATCTCATCAGGAATAATTACCTCGGTAGGCTTATCCGAATAGTTAGCGATGACAAGAAGTGTTTCTCTTGCACATCTGCGCAGATACATAATAACGTCGGGGTGATCTGTAAGCAAGAATTCAAGGAAACCGTCAATAATTGCGGGATGATCCTCGCGCATTTTAATCACCGAACGGTAATAAGCAAATATAGAATCTTCGGAAGCAAGATCTTTTTTGAGGTTGATTTCCTTATAGCGAGGATTTACCTTAAGCCAAGGTGTTCCTGCGCTGAATCCTGCATTTTCACTGTCGTCCCACTGATAGGGAGTACGTGCATTGTCACGGCTACGAGGAGCAAGTGTTGCAAGTGCTTCTTTGGGAGAAACACCTGACTTGATCATCGAATTATAATCTCCGAGAGTGTAGCAGCAGTTATGATCCTCAATAGATTCAAATTTTACATTTGTCATACCGATCTCTTCACCCTGATAGATAAAGGGGGTGCCGGGACAAGTATGAATGAGAGTAGCGAGGAGCTTTGCCGAGCGTGTACGGAATTCACCATCGCTTCCATAGCAAGAAACCTGTCTTGCACTATCGTGGTTAGAGAGATACTGTACGGGCCAGCAGTTGTGATTAAGCAATTTAGCCCATTTGCCTTGTATATCCCGGAAGAGTTCGGGAGAGATGGAATAACGTCTGCGGTTGGAAAGCTCGAAATGGTATACCATATCTACTTCTTCGCGGCTTGCAGAAACATAGTCGATAGCATTTGCAGACGTTACGCCTGCACCCTCGCCAACAGTCATTGTGTTTCTTGGGCCGAAAACAGCGGTATACATTTCATGAAGCAGATCGTGAATACCCTCAACGTTTGTGCACATAGATGTGTCCATAACAAATCCGTTGCGGTCAAGGAGCACGTCGGGAGCCTTCTTGGTGTCCGGGAATCCTTCGGGTTTT
>JAZSIV010000070.1:0-3475 GCA_045533995.1 Eubacteriales bacterium | reverse complement strand
TGCTGTTCTTTTGTTATTTAAGCGCTTTGTAAATTTCGTTTGAAAGAGTTACAAAATCCTCTATCGTCAGCTTTTCGCCGCGTATATTTTCGGAGTGACCGCATGAAGTAACGATCTCGGTAAGCTTGTTTTTATCAAGCTCGGAGAAAGATGCGGCAAGAGAGTTGGGCAGAGTTTTTCTTCTCTGCTCAAATGCGGCTTTGATAGTTCTGAAGAAGAGGTCGCGGTCTATCGGGTGATAGGGACGCTCATACTCTTTGTAGAGCTTTATTCTCATTACAGCAGAATCTACCTTGGGGGGAGGCATAAATCTGTCGGCATTTACCTTGAAAAGCATTTCTGCTTTGCCGTAGTATGCAAGCACCGACGTTATTGCACCGCAGTTTTTGCCTCCTGTCTGTGCGCAGAGGCGGTCGGCAACCTCCTTTTGAACCATAACGGTAATGTAATCGAAGGGAAGTGAAGATTCAAGCAATTTCATAAGAATCGGTGTTGTAATATAATAAGGAAGATTTGCGCAGACAGACACCCCGCCTATCTCAAAATACGGTGCGAGGACTGAAGGGAGATCGGCTTCCATAATATCCTCATTTATCACCTTAACGTTTGAGTAAGAGCCAAGCGTGTATTTGAGCACGGGAATAAGTCCGCGGTCAATTTCAAATGCCACGACGTTTTCATATCGCTTTGCAAGCTCCTGCGTGAGTGAGCCGATGCCGGGACCTATCTCAAGCACAGTTTTTGCAGTATAGTCACAGCACATATCGGCAATATCTTCAACAACCATATTATCAGTCAAAAAATTTTGTCCGAATTCCTTTTTGAAATTCAGAGAAAACATTGCCATTATCTGCTTAATATTTTTTATGTCACAAAGATTCATCAGTTTTCTATTCCTCGTTTTTAATATTCCGCGTTGCCAACAGTTCTTGGGTAGGGGATAACATCTCTGATATTAGAAATACCCGTCAGATACATTATAATGCGTTCAAATCCAAGACCGAAGCCCGCGTGCTTTACAGAGCCCCATCTTCTGAGATTGAGATACCAGAAATAATCCTCTTCCTTCATTGAAAGCTCGCTCATACGCGCTCTCAGTAGGTCAAGTCTTTCTTCACGTTGGCTTCCGCCTATAATCTCACCGACTCCGGGAACTAAAAGATCCATTGCCGCAACTGTTTTGCCGTCGTCATTCTGGCGCATATAGAAGGATTTTATTTCTTTTGGGTAATCTGTTACGAATACCGGTTTGCCGAATATCTTTTCTGTCAGATATCGCTCGTGCTCGGTTTGAAGATCGGCACCCCAAAAGATGGGATACTTAAATTCGGCTCCGCTATTTTGAAGCAGATCAACAGCCTCGGTATAGCTTACCTTAACATAGCTGCTTCCAATGAGCGAATCTATTCTCTCGCAAAGTGTTTTATCAACAAAGCTGTTAAAGAATGCAATTTCATCAGAACAGTTTTCTTTAACGTGAACAAGGATATGCTGTATCATATCCCACGCAAGTGTCATATCGTCCTCAAGATCGGCAAAAGCTATCTCGGGCTCTATCATCCAGAATTCAGCAGCGTGGCGCGCTGTATTTGAATTTTCGGCTCTGAAGGTAGGACCAAAGGTGTATATGTTTCCAAAAGCCAAAGCGTAGGTCTCGCCCTCAAGCTGTCCCGATACAGTAAGGTTTGTGCCCTTGCCAAAGAAATCCTTGGAATAATCTATTTTGCCGTCTTGTGTGCGCGGAAGATCATTTGTGTCAAGCGTTGTAACGCGGAACATCTCTCCTGCGCCTTCACAGTCGGATGCTGTGATTATTGGGGTATGCACGTATACAAAGCCTCTTTCGTGGAAGAAGGAGTGGATAGCATAAGCGACCTCGCTTCTGACTCTGAATACCGCGTTAAAAAGGTTTGTTCTTGGACGGAGATATGCCTGCTCGCGCAAGAACTCAACGCTGTGTCTTTTTTTCTGAAGAGGATATTCGGGGTCGGAGTTGCCCTCCACGGTTATTTTTGTCGCCTTTATTTCAAAGGGCTGCTTCATCTCGGGTGTCGGAACGCAAACACCGCACACGGTTATAGATGCGCCAACGTTAAGATGGCTTATAACCTCATAGTTATCTATTATATCTCTTTCAAAAACTATCTGTGCGCACTTAAGGCAGCTGCCGTCGTTAAGATCAATAAATCCAAATGATTTACTGTCACGAATGCTTCTGACCCAACCGCACACCGTTATTTCACAGTCCGACGGAATATTTTTATAAATATCCCCAATAAGTGATCTTTTCAAAATAATTATCCTTTGTGTTTTTTATTTTTTATCAAAAGCCATTTTTGCCAGCATATCGCAAAGCTCGTCATAGCCAATTCCGACAGCCGCCGCTTCCTGTGGCAAAAGACTTGTAGGAGTCATGCCGGGCAGAGTGTTTGCCTCAAGACACCAGATGTTTTTCTCGCTGTCCATTATGTAATCAAATCTTGCATATCCGCCAAGGCGCAAAGCCTCAAAGCCTGCCTTTGTTATCTCGGACATTCTCATACAATCGCTTTCGCTGATCTCGGCAGGGCAAATTTCGGTAGTTGCCCCTTTTTGATATTTGTTTTTATAATCGTAAAATCCGCATTTTGGGATTATTTCAACAGGTGGCAGGGTAGATCCGTTGACCATCGCCATAGTAAACTCTCTGCCGCATATTTTTTTCTCAACGACCAAGTGTTCTTCATATTTTGATGCAAAATCAAGCGCGTCACGAAGCTCGTCGTGTGTTTCAACTATGGATATGCCTACACTTGATCCGCACGAGCAGGGCTTTATTACGCAGGGAATACCTATTTTTTCTTCAATAAGCTCAGGTGTGATCTCACTTGTCTTGCAATATATCCAATCGGGAGTGAGAACACCTGCAGAGCGAAGTATTTTCTTTGACAGATCCTTGTCCATTGCAAGCAAGCTGCCGATATATCCCGAGCCCGTATATTTTATTCCGAAATTGTCGAGTGTTGCCTGAAGCTGACCGTTTTCTCCCATCGAGCCGTGCAGAGCGAGAAATACAACGTCGGCAACTGAGCACAAACGCAGAACGTTGTTTCCGATAAGTGCATTACTGTTATTGTTCGACCTTTTAAGCTCGTCAAGGTCGGGTATATTATCTCCAACGGTGAATTCGTCGGTTATTTTGTCTGAAAAAAGGGAAAGGGGATCAGTCGTCTCGTCCAGCTCTGTTCCAAGATAAACGTCAAGTAATATTACCTTATGACCTTTTCTTTTAAGCGCTGATGCAATAAGACTTCCCGATGAAAGCGAGACGTTACGCTCGGGAGAAAGTCCCCCTGCAAGAACTACTATATTCAAAATCGTTCTCCTTATAGATAATGTGAAATTACGGCAAAATACCGCTATTTACAAAGTATATGCAGAAAATAAGAAAATTTACACTGCATTATCGTTTAAGGTAAGCTACTCTGTCGTTACC
>JAZSIV010000159.1:0-2834 GCA_045533995.1 Eubacteriales bacterium | reverse complement strand
CACCTCTGTTTCTGACAATTCAATGCGCTTATAGACGTAAAGCGGGAAGAAATTGATACAGGACACGAGCAACGAACCGAGGAAAACGCTAAGCGCCGCAAGGTATTTGCCCATTATCATTCCCGTGATGCTAACGGGCGCGGTGAGCAAAAGCTGCTCTGTGCGAAGCTTCTTTTCCTCTGAAAAAAGCTTCATCGTGAGCAGGGGTATAAGTATTATAAAGGTGAACAAAAGCATTGTAAAATAGCTTGATGTGCTATACGTTCCCGCCATAAGCGTCGTCAGGCAACAGATAAGCGCCGCGGCGCTGAGAAACACGCCCACGAAAACGTATCCGATAGCGTTCACAAAATAGGAGCGCAGCTCTTTTTTATAGATCGCAAACATTTTTATCGTAAAGCCGAATTTTCGGCTATCTCCTTTCCTCTTTATCGTACCTTATTTTTACTTGTTTTCGTCATCGCCGAAAAGTGCCGAAAGCTTCTTCTGCGCCTCACTGGGCGAGTCCTCTTTTTTATCGTCTGCCGTAAGCGACTGCTTGTTTACCATCTTCTTGGCAACCTCGGTTTCGGCAACCATTCTTCTCGACGAACTCTTTGAGCGCTTCTCATAACGGCTCTTTGCCGAGCTCTGATCGACGATGGTAATAAAGATGTCCTCAAGGCTCATTCCAAGTGCCTCAAGTCCGATAAGCGCCCACTTTCTGTCGGCAAGAGCAAAGAAAAGACTCTTACGGATATCTATTCCTACCTCGCTTTCGATCATATAGGTATATGCGTCGCCGTCGCGTCCCGAAAGAATTTCGGCATAAACTATGCCGGGGTGGGATTTGAGGAATGAAAGAACTTCCTTCTGCGGTCCGCAGATCTTTGCGGAGAATCTGCGATTGTTCTCGACCGCGCGTGTGATATTTTCGGTGAGCTCGTCTGCAACGATCTTTCCCTTGTTGATAATGATAATTCTGTCGCAGACCGCCTGAACCTCTTGAAGAATATGGGTAGAGAGAATAACTGTATGATCCTTTCCGAGCGTTCTTATAAGGTTTCTGACCTCGATTATCTGCTTGGGGTCAAGTCCGACAGTAGGCTCGTCAAATATAATTACCTCGGGGCTTCCGATAAGAGTTCCCGCAATTCCGACTCTCTGACGGTATCCCTTTGAGAGATTTTTGATAACTCTCTTGTAAACGTCCTTGATCTTTGTGACCTCGCATACCTCTTCAAGGTGCTTGTCCCTGTTGAGCTTGCAGTTTTTGAGGTTATATATGAATATAAGATATTCCTCAACCGTCATATCTGTATAAAGCGGAGGCTGCTCGGGAAGATATCCGATATGCTTCTTTACCTCAAGCGGATCGTCAAGCACGTTAAGTCCTGCCACCGTAACACTTCCCGATGACATTGACAAATAGCCCGTAAGTATATTCATCGTCGTACTTTTTCCCGCACCGTTCGGCCCGAGAAAACCGACTATTTCTCCCTTTTTGACTTCAAAGCTGATATCGTCCACGGCACAGTTCGGACCGTAATTTTTTACCAGATGCTCAATTTTTATCATGATCTGAAGGACTTCCTTTCATATAGAAAATTCATTTTCGAACAAAAATATAATATATATTATATTTTATCACAAATATATAAACATTTTATGAACGCGTGCAAATTGGAAGTAAAATCGCGTGTTTTTTTAATGATTTTTTTGTGAAAATACGAGCGCAAAAATTTGGCAACATCCCTTGAAATGAAATATTGTTTATGTTATAATTCTTGGAGAGAAAACTTTTGCAAAAGTTTTCTCCTCAAGCCCCTCTTCCAAAAACCTTTTACTATTTTTGGGTAGGGGTGTATGGGAGTTACTTGTTAAAAAGGCACTCTCGCACAAAAAACTTACCAAATAAAAGGAGAATGAAGATGTATACGGATATGTTTGGAAAAACAAGAATAAAGCTTGGTCTGCACATTCACACAAACGATTCTGACGGAAAGGAAACGCCCGAAAGCTCGGCACAGATCTATAAGGATGCGGGATATGATGCCATCGCATTTACCGAACACTGGAAGTGTCAGGCTGACCGCGTGGTGTCAGGCCTTCCCGTTTTTTCGGGTTGCGAGTATGACACGGGCTTCGTTGACTGCGCACAGGGTGTTTATCATATTCTTTCTCTCTTTACAGAAAGCATTCCCGAGATCGCCAAGGAAGGTCGCACCCCGCAGGGTATAATAGACGAGATACACAGATGTGGCGGACTTGCGGTGCTCGCCCACCCCGCGTGGTCGCTCAATACCCCCGAAATGATAAAGGGGCTTCGCGACGTTGACGCGCTTGAAATATACAACGCGGTCTCCGATTGCAAATTTTCCCGTCGCGCCGATTCCTCGCTGATCGTTGATATGCTTGCCATGCAGGGCTATTTCTACCCCTTGATCGCTACCGACGACACTCATTATTATATCGAGGACGGCGACAAATGCAATGCATACATTATGCTTGAATGTGACAGCCTTGACCGCAACGAGATCAAAAAAGCTATCAAGGAAAACAAGTTTTATTCAACACAGGGCCCCGAAATACACCTTACAAGAGTTGGCGATGATTTCAGAGTTGACTGCTCCGAGGTGAACGAAATAGTATTTATGTCGAATGCCTGCTTCAGCAGACGTACATTTACGGGAGAAGGCTTGACAAGCGCCGTGTATACGCCCCGTTATCCTCACGAAACTTATATCCGCGCCTACGTCGTCGACAAAAACGGCAAACGCGCTTGGACAAATTGTATTAAGATAGATTGATTGGGATTTATACAGGAGGGGGCTTTTTGTAAAAAGCCCCCTCCT
>JAZSIV010000110.1:0-5204 GCA_045533995.1 Eubacteriales bacterium | reverse complement strand
CTTCGTTAGGAACGTCCTCCGAAAGCTCAACGGTAGCCAAGCCGTCCGCAAGAACAACTGTGACCGATGAAACTCCCGCGACAGAAGCAAGAGCCTTCTCGGCATGCATACGGCAGTGGTCACACATCATTCCTCTGATAATTATTTCCTTCGTCATACTATTATTCTCCTTAACTGTGTTTTGTGTAGCTGTATCCACTTTATTATCCTTATCCTTAAATCTGCGAAGTCTTAATGCGTTTGAAACGACACATACCGAGCTTGCGCTCATTGCAGCAGAGCCTATCATCGGGCTCAACATTATTCTGAAGAAAGGATAAAGCACTCCCGCCGCCACGGGTATTCCCAAAACGTTATAAAAGAACGCCCAAAAAAGACTAAGCTTAATATTCTTCACCGTCGCACGCGACAGCTTTATTGCAGTGAGCACGTCGGAAAGCGAATTTTTCATAAGAACGATATCGGCTGAATCTATCGCAATATCTGTGCCCGCACCGATTGCTATTCCCACGTCCGCACTAACAAGTGCCGGCGCGTCGTTTATTCCGTCACCCACCATAGCCACGCGATGTCCCTTTGCACGAAGCTCCGAGATACAAGCCTCTTTGCCCGCAGGAAGAACGTCCGAGATAACCTCGTCAATACCTACCCTAACTCTCACCGCCTCGGCAGTAAGCGCATTGTCACCCGTGAGCATCACGGTTCGAATGCCCATTTTATGAAGACGCTCTATCGCCTCACGACTGCTGTCTCTAACCGAATCGGCAGTTGCAATTATACCTATAAGCCGCCCGTCCTTGACAAAGAGCATCGGTGTCTTGCCCTCTCTTGCAAGTGCTTCAAGCTTCTGTGCAATATTTTCATTTATCTCTACACCGCGCTCTTCAATAAATCTTCGGTTGCCCGCAAATATTTCCGACCCGCCGAGCTTTGCTCTTACACCAAGTCCCGACTCCGATATAAAATCAGTTATTTTGGGAAGGTTCAGCCCTCTCGCCCTCGCCTTTTCTACTATTGCAAGGGCCAGCGGGTGTTCGCTTAAGCTCTCAAGTGCCGCCGCTTCGCAAAGCAGTCGGTCAGTATCCATGCTTTCGTAAAGCACAACAATATCGGTCACCTCGGGATTTCCCGTCGTGATAGTTCCCGTCTTATCAAGAACTACCGTATCAACAGAGCCGAGCGCTTCAAGCGCGCTTGCGCTCTTGACAAGAATTCCGTATTCTGCCGCCTTACCCGTACTCACCATTATGGCAACGGGTGTGGCAAGTCCGAGTGCGCACGGACAGGAAATAACGAGCACCGATATGGCAGCAGAAAGAGCAAATTCAAAGTCCTTGCCAACTATAAGCCACACCGCAGCGCAAACGAGCGATATAGCAATTACCGTCGGCACGAAGATCCCGCTTACCTTATCGGCAAGGCGTGCCATCGGTGCTTTTGTATTAGAAGCATCATCAACCAGCCTTATGATCTGCGAAAGTGTCGTGTCCTCGCCGACACCCGTCGCACGGAATTTGAATGAACCGTTTTTGTTTACCGTGGCACAGATGACCTTGTCGCCTGTCCTTTTATCAACAGGCATACTTTCACCCGACACAGCAGACTGATCGACAAAGCCAAAGCCTTCAACTATCTCGCCGTCAGCGGCAATACTCTCGCCCGGTCTTACTACTACTATGTCTCCTACCCTAAGGCTGTCTGCCGACACAGTCATCTCCTTACCATCGCGTATAACGCTCGCCGTTTTTGGAGCAAGATCAACAAGCTTGCCAAGAGCATCGGATGTTTTTGCTTTTGAACGCGCCTCAAGATATTTACCAAGAGTGACAAGGGTAAGTATCATCGCCGCAGACTCAAAATAAAGCTGATGAAAATAGTGCTCGACAAGCGCCATATCCCCTGTGGCAAGTCCGTATATCATACGGTAAAGCGCAAAAACACCAAAGGCAAGGGCAGCAGAAGCACCTATCGACACAAGCGAATCCATATTTGGCACGCGCTTGACAAGTGACCTGAATCCCTTGACAAAAAAGCTGTTATTTATGACAACCACAATGAGTGTAATTATTAACTGTGTCAGAGCCGATATCGGAGCGTATACCGCGCGGCTGAAAATTTCGGGCATCGGAAGACCAAGCATATGTCCCATAGCGATATACATAAGCGGCACGAGAAGGACAAGCGAGCTTACGAAACGGAAAAGCAGTGCCTTGCGGTGCGATGCCGCCGCCTCGGCACGAGCCTTCCATTCCTCTGAAAATCCGCCCTTTTTGGCAGAGGGTGATGACTTTTCCGCCGCTTCGGTCTTATAACCTATGGCACAGACCACCTCTGATATAGCCGATGCATCGGTCTTCTGCTCGTCATAGCTTACCGTCATATTTCCCGCCACAAGATTTACATTAACATCAGCTACACCGTCTATTTTCGATACACATTTCGTCACGTTTGCCTGACAGGCGGCACAAGTCATACCGCCAACTGTAAATTTTTCTGTCTTCATAATATCATCTCACAAATAAAAATCTTACATAGCCTATTATATCAAATCAAGTTAACATTGTCAAACTTAAAATGTTATTGAGGGATTTGCGGGGAGAGAACTTTTTGTAAAAAGTTCTCTCCCCGTACCCCTCTTTCAAAAACTCTTAAATGATTTTTATGATAGATGTTGATATCCCTTTCTCTGTGTAACACTTGCAGAAATTTCACATAGAAACAAGTACATTATCCTAAATATAAATCCCATCCAAAAAGTTTTTGGGAAGGGGGAGCGTCTTTTTTCCAAAAAGACGCTCCCCCACAAAAAGCTTTAATTAAAATCCTTCTTTTTTGATCTGACTATCAAGCTAAGCAATGCCTTTCCGTTAAACGGAATAAGCGGATAGAGATAGTTTCTCTTTCCGTTCACCGTTTTGTTTGTGGCAAGCAGTATAAAAAACAGTATAATACCACCGCAAAATCCCCAGAACCCAAAGATCGCGGTGAGTGCGAGCAGGATCATTCGCATAAACTTAAACGCATATCCAAGCTCGTAGCTTCTCTGCGTAAAATTGGCTATCGCAACGAAAGCCATATAAAGAATGACCTCGGGCATGAGCCAGCCTATATCCACCGCAAAATCTCCAAGTATCAATCCGCCGACAACCGAAAGCGAGTTTGCAAGCATATCGGGTGTGTTCATAGATGCAAGACGCAGAGCGTCTATTATAAACTCCACCAAAAAGAGCTGAGCGATAATTGGTATCTTTGCCTCGTTTTCGGGAAGCACGAATGCAAGCCAGGGCGGCGCAAATTCGGGATGCTTTGTCAACAGATACCACGCGGGCGTCAAAAGAAGTGTCATTAAAAAAACGACATATCTTACAAGCTTTATATACGTTCCTGTCAGCGGCGGCAGATAATAGTCGTTCGTCTCTTGCATAAAATCAAAAAGACAGCTCGGCAACACCATTGCCCCCGGGGAGTTGTCAACAAGGATAAGAACGCTTCCCTCAAGAAGCTGTGCCGCGGCGGCATCGGGTCGCTCGGTAGTCCTTATCTTCGGAAAAGGATTATACCACCTGCTTCTTATAAGGCTCTCGGCAAGTGATTGATGACCCATAGTAAGCGAGCCCGTCCTTATTGACGAAAGTCTTCCCTTAACGAAAGAAAGAAAATCCTTATCCACCCTGTCATTCATATAACACACAACTATATCGGTTTTTGAGCTTTTTCCCACACTCATATAGCTCATGGTAAGCGAGGTATCTCTTATTCTTCTTCGAATAAGGGCGGTATTGAAAACGAGCGTTTCAACAAATCCGTCACGCGCTCCGTGTATTACCCTGTCGCCCTGCGGCTCGGACGTTTCTCTTGCGGGATAAGTCCTCGCATCTATAACTATACCGTATTCGCCAAAGGTAGAGCCAAGCATTACCGCCGCTCCAGAGAGCACCATCTGCAAAAGAAGATCAAGATCGTTCGTCGGGTCGGTCTCAACGTACGGCAGGTGCATATCGGTAAACTCCACAGCACTTGGCGGTAACTTCTTGACAGACATAAAATGCATCATCAGCTTTTGCATTACGGTATCCTTGATAAATCCGTCTATAAAATAAAAGGTAGCTTCTCCGTCGCCTATAACAAGTCTTTTTTTGATAACGTCAAAGCTTTCATCGACCCTCAGCTCTTTATCAAAAAGCTCTACGTTTTGTCCGTAATCTTCACTTAATTTTCGCATATACACCTCTTTAATATTTCGTTATGTATTATGCTCCAAAAAAGTAAAATAATGCGTCCCGAGAAAAGATTTTCTTCTCTCGGGACGCATATTTATTTTCGTTTTATATTATCAAAAATTCGGGAAGTCCGTCCTTATATTCGGGGTAGCTCTCGCCTGCCGTCAAGGGCAGAATGTAATTACAGCATTCGTCTGTAACTCCGTTTTCATCGGCATTGATATACTCGCGCGGAACAAATTTTACCTGATTTGCTATCTTTGCTACGTCGTAATGCTCAACGCTTACGCGGTACACGTCGCCCGCCTCTCTCTTGAAGGTCATCATCTGACAGCTTACACCGCTTGCCGCCGCATTAACAGCCGCCTTTCCTATCATTACAGACTCTTCGATATCCGCCTTTGAAGCGATATGAGCCGCACATCTCTGGGGGAGATTGAGCTCTATAGAGCGCACCTTACAACCAAACTTCTCCTTGACAAGACGCTCAAGTGCCTTTGCAGTACCTGCAAGATAAGCATGTCCGAAGATATCCACCGCTCCACTCTGTGCAGACGCTCCGACGTACTGTCCGTCAGCATATCTTATACCCTCGGAAACCGCAATTACAACGTTCGGGTGACGGTCAAGTGCCTTCTTTACGTCAGAAAGGAATTTCTCATTATCAAAATTCGTCTCGGGAAGATAAACGTAATCGGGAACGTCCTTACCTCTTATCTGTCCAATGGCAGATGCTGCCGTGAGCCAACCCGCATCACGTCCCATTATCTCAACGATGGTAACTGCGGGAACGGTATATACCGAGCAGTCGCGGATTATCTCCTGCATTGTGGTTGCAATATATTTTGCCGCAGAGCCGAAGCCCGGAGTATGGTCAGTAACAACAAGGTCGTTATCTATAGTCTTGGGCACACCCATAACGCAGAGCTCGTATCCGCAAGAGAGCGAATATTCCGAAAGCTTTGCAACTGTGTCCATTGAGTC
>JAZSIV010000171.1:0-2906 GCA_045533995.1 Eubacteriales bacterium | reverse complement strand
ACATGGCTACGATCCGACTTTTCATATTCAATGCCGTCCATAGTAATAACAAAATTACACGAGATTATTGAGTTATCAATCACGCCCTTAACGGTTTCAACGTAATAGGTTGCATCGGCAAGTCTTACTACTGCGTTAAGTCCTGCAAACTTAGATGCAAAAATATTGCAAAGGCTTTCGCCTGCTTCTTCCAAAATGCCCGAGCAGGTGTATATTGTGAGATCTCCGTAAGGCTCTATAACGTTGTCGCTGAAATCGCCTATACCAATGCTTGTGCCGGGACCGACTTTAGAGAGAAGAGCAGCCTTCTGATCGGCGGACATATTCGCCTTTTTATATGCGGAAGCAGAGAGCTCGCCAACCGAAACCTCGCTTGCATAGTAAAGAACTCCGTCTATGTAAACGTAATCTGTTTTGGTCGAAATGTCATTTGCCTGCGAGGAGGAAGCTATCTTAATGGTATCGCCATCAACGCTTACTGTAGTAACAGGAGAGCCGATAGCAGCTATTGCGTCCTTCATTCTGAAGTCCTGAGTAGCGTATACCGTCTTTACGGTTGCAACGTAGCGGTCAGTGGAAATTCCCTCTCCTTCACCGCCGTCACCGTTTCCTTCGCCGGTGCCGTCACCCTCATTGTTATTATCATTCACATTTGAATTACCACCTTCGCCCTGCTGATTATTCTTGCAGGAAACAAAACATCCGCAAAGAACGAAAAGGCAGGTGATCAATGCCAATATTTTTGTCATAACGCTCATTTTATTCTCCTTACATCTGAACATTTTTTACCAATTATATTTTACTATAAAAATATATTTTTGTCAATAGATTAAATAGTTGCAATTCATTTGCTTTAGTGGTATAATTGTTTAATAAAACGTTTTCAGGACTATCAAATATGTATTTGCTTCTTTTATCCGTAATTTATCTTGCATTTATCAGCCTCGGGCTTCCCGACTCGCTGCTTGGATCTGCCTGGCCAACGGTTTATGCCGAATTTAACATACCGCTGTCCTATCTTGGCATAGTTTCAATGATAATATCGGCGGGAACAATATTTTCAAGCCTGCTTACCGATCGGGTGGTAGCAAAATTCGGTACGAGAGTGGTAACCTCTGTAAGCATTTTTCTTACAGCAATAGCAATGCTTGGCTTCTCTTTTTCAAGAGAATTTTACCAGATATGCCTTTGGGGTATTCCCTACGGCTTTGGCGCAGGAGCAATAGACGCCGCCCTTAACAATTACGTTGCTCTTCATTACAGCTCCCGTCATATGAGCTGGCTTCATTGCTTCTGGGGTGTTGGCACAATAATAAGCCCCTACATTATGAGCTATTCCCTGACCCACTCGGTCTGGCGTGACGGATACAGAGCCGTATCATACGTTCAGCTTTTTATTCTGATAATTATTGTGTTCTCTCTGCCGCTTTGGAAGATAAACGACAAAAAGTCGGATTGTGAAAGTATTTCTCAACCAATAGGACTTCGATCGGCGGTAAAAATAAAAGGCGTTTTACCGGTGATGATAGGATTTATGTCATACTGTGCGGCCGAAGCAACGGCGATGCTGTGGGCAAGCAGCTATTTTGAGGGAAGGTTCGATATGACAAAGGAGGGTGCTGCGGCTCTCGGCTCGTTATTCTTTATCGGTATGACCGTCGGAAGATTTTTCTCAGGCTTTATCACCGAAAAGCTTGGTGACAAGCTTATGATTCGCTACGGAACGGCAACAGCAGCCGTCGGAATAATTCTCTCCGCCCTGCCCTATAAGTCGGTTGCAATAGCAGGATTTATAATAATCGGTATTGGCTGTGCGCCCATATATCCCTGTATAATTCACTCTACACCCCTGCGGTTCGGCGCAGAAAAATCGCAAAGCATAATCGGTATACAGATGGCGTCGGCTTATCTCGGCTCTACCCTTATGCCCCCATTATTCGGTCTGATTGCAAACCATATAAGTCTTTCGCTTATGCCTGTATACATCGCATTCTTTATGGCTCTTATGATGATTTTACTTTGCAAGGCGGACAAAAACGCACCGATAAAATAAAAAAGGCTCTGCTTTAGAGCGTCACTCTAAAGGACAGTTTTCAAAAAATACGGTATATCTCGAGAGAGGTATGCCGTATTTTTGCGTTTGTGGACACAAATGCAGTGCTTGTCAGGAAAAACTGACATACGAAGAAACCATAATAAAACAGATGGGGTTTTAAGATTCAACGCACCGCTATATAAAAAGCTCTCGTTCCGTTCGAAACGAGAGCTGAGTTGGTTTATAGAAGCTTCTTGTTAAATATCGGTATGCTGACTGCAAAACAAATAACACTTGCAATAGCCGTTACAATAATGGCTACGATATATTCTTTTGATTGAGCCATACCATATATCAGGGAATTACCGTCCATCAATCGAGTAGGCAGATATTTATTTGCCTTGGGTAGCAAACCAACGATATAGGAAATAAGAATGATGATACCCGTTCCGAGAAGCACTCCCGTGTTGGATGCGGATATCGTAGAAAAGAGAGTCATCAAAGAAATGACGAATACGCCGAACAACCACCAACACACAACCGAAAGCAGAAGATTCTGCGCTACCGAGTTATCCCAAAAATACGAATTATAAAGATACGTGATTCCAAAGCAGAGCCAATAACCGAGCGACCAAATCGCACATAGAATACCTGCTTTTGAAATAACGACCTTGTAGCGTTCAAGTCCTTTCGTCAAGGAAAGCACCAACGTACCCGAGCCATACTCTTTGGTAAAGATCGCACCTTGAAGCAAAACGAAGGCAATCAGCCCGATGGGCATATTCTTGAAAAATTGCACCCATGAATCCATCGCGCTGACTTTTACATCGGTCACGATCATACCGCTTTCCGCAAGAGCGTCTGCCATAAC
>JAZSIV010000166.1:0-2220 GCA_045533995.1 Eubacteriales bacterium | reverse complement strand
AGTTCCAATCATGCGTGTGAAATTCGTCTTATTGGCTGCATAGTTTCCGCCAAACATTTTTAACATTCTACTTGTCATAAAGAACGGTTGACGGATGGGAATGATTGTGTCAAACTCGTTTCTTTGAAAATTGGGAAGGTTGTGGGGGAAGATCTCGATGCCGGCATCTCTGCATACGGCGAGGACCTCGGCAACTCGATGGTTGCGGTCAAGGTGTTGATCGTTCATCGGCATATTATGTCCGTTTGAAATGATGTCGTAATACTCGCCCTCGTCGATCCATTTTAAGATTGGGAGGGCGCCACTGTACAGTCGAATCGATTTAAGTCTGCCTTTGCCGCATAGATTGAAGAGCCGCGGAAGCGAGATCGCTTCCGCGGTCTCGGGGTTGCGAACGGTAATCGGCTGCATACACTCATCCACCAATTTTCGATACATACGCTTATTACCGAGCAGGTGTAAAGAGCGCACAGGGTATTCGCCACAGACAGATAATAGGCTGATGAGGCGGTAAAGTTGGCTGTCTTTTCTCATTGTTTTTGTCATTATTTGTTTATCTCCTTTCTTTAATGAACAATAAATGGTGAAATGAAAAATCCGACGTCTTAGTTTGATACAACGTCGGATTTTCTCTCTTAAATATGCGAAAAAGTCTTGTATTACAAGGACTTTTCGGTTTTATAAAAAGGTGTAATAGTTTTTTTGCGAAAAAGCGCTGCTTTTACACCTGTTTTTGAGGTGATGAATCGTACAATTTCAGCCCATCATCGGGGATAGAGGGTTGCATTTTACACCACATCAGGAACTCCTCTTGAGGA
The DNA here is from genome assembly GCA_045533995.1 of Eubacteriales bacterium. Taxonomy (GTDB): domain Bacteria; phylum Bacillota; class Clostridia; order Oscillospirales; family CAG-272; genus HGM12713. The sequence goes on along the minus strand of JAZSIV010000166.1, from coordinate 1,402 downwards.
ACTACGTACACCTCGGTTTTGTCTTGATCTCCCTCGGCACTGCAATAGAAATGCTGACAAACATGAGGCGAATCATCCTCCATCACGAACAGCGCAATCGCATCTATGACCGTCTTGATCTCAATATTGTCGTGATCGCGCCAAGCTCTTTTGGGATTATTTCTGTTGTAGACGTGACGAAAGATGATCGTACATTTTCCAAACTTCCGTATTTGCTTGTCCATAAAAAATCGCTCTAACGAAGCATACATAATTTCCTTTATGTAGCCGGTAGAGTTGCTTCTCTTTTTGGGTAGCAGTGTAGGAATGACCGCGCAGAACCATCCTTCCTCTGTATAGCCGCATTTGGCATAAGCAGCATCGGTCAATGCTTTCGTTATTTTCTCCCGCGTCAGAGGGTCGGGGGAGTAAATAGGAAGAGCACGGCATAGCAATGTTGACCTTTCTTTCTGCTCGTATGCCGTGAGTAATAGCTCCGTTGCAGATTGATCGTTCATTTCGATTGCTCGCCGTGCTCTTTTGAGCGTTAAGGTGAAATCTTCTGTTTGCCGTTCCACCTTGTCAATGGTTTTCAAAATTTCTTGTGTTTGTTCTTTTGTTAGTTTCATAAATCTCCTTTCTTTGTTTGTGGTATACTTTACCACTATAAATACTATAACATATATGCTTTGACGGCGCAAGTAGGAAACTGTGCCAAAAGTGTGCCAATTTTGTGCCAAAGCAATATTTTTTTGTATTTCTTAAGAAAATTTTCGCTTAGCTCAACATAAAAATAACAGAATGCCCGTCAGATTTCTCTAACGGGCAATGTCAACTGCATAATATCAGCGTCCTTAAATCATTCCAAAATGCTTCAACGCTTCCTTGATTGCTTTTTCTTTATCCGGTGGGCACTGAGGTTGCTTCGCATCCTCGGATTTCGGCTTATTGTAGTTCTCACGCTCAATGATACCGCACGTCTGCTTCACCTGTGCGATATACAAGCTGCTGACCTTCAAGCCACTGTGCTCCAGCACATAATCCTTGATCTCCTGGTAGGTAGCTTTCTTTTCCGCATCGGTCAAATCCAGTTCATCCATATCCAAGTTAATCTCGATATGTTGCTTTGTATTTAGTTTGGACAACAAACATACACTTTCCACGTGCCCTGTCCTCGGGAACAAATCAAAGCCGTAAACCTTGTCGCAAGTATAGCCGTTTTGATAAAATCGCTTGACGTCTCGAGCGAGTGTTGTAGGATTGCAGGAGATGTAAACTATTTTTCTTGGGTTGAGTCTTGATGCAAAATCGACCAATTCTTCGTCGCATCCTGCGCGCGGAGGATCCAGAATTATCACGTCCGGCAATATCCTTTTTCCAATCTCGCGCTCGGCATCCGAAAGAAGCGCCTCCGTCTCGGATG
>JAZSIV010000179.1:0-2443 GCA_045533995.1 Eubacteriales bacterium | reverse complement strand
GAACTGTTAATATGCAATATTTTTTACAAAAAACATAAAACAGAGGAGCCGAACAAAGCGATCTCCTCTGCTTTATCTTCAAACGTTTATTTTATTTTGACTGACGGAACACTCCGCTTACTTTGTCAAAAGACGGGTTGTAAGCATAAAAATTCTTTGCATCAAGCTTATCCTGAGCAATTCTCAAGGCGTCGCCGAAGCGCTGGAAATGAACGAGTTCTCTCTGACGAAGGAATTTAATAGGATCGCGAACGTCAGGGTCGTCTGTTAGCCTCAGTATATTATCATAGGTCGTGCGCGCCTTTTGCTCTGTTGTTATCACGTATTCGCAACGTTTTTGGGTTGCTGAAAAACGCGAAAATCCTTGATTTATAAGGGTTTTGGCACTTTTTGAAAGCGTTTGTTACTTAAGGCTCCCTTGTGTAAAGGTAGCTGACGCCAAAGGCGGCTGAGGAATTGTTTTTAACATCATTATTGTGCTTTATAATCCCTCCGTCACGCTGACGCGTGCCACCTCCCTTTACACAAGGGAGGCTTACGGAGAGTGCCACGCTCAAAAGTTCCAGTGAATTTCGATGGGTACGTTTCGTGTGCCCGGAATGCGCTTTCCGACCATGATTTTGTCAATCAAGATCTCTACCATTTCGCGTGTCAAATGCTCTACTTTTACGTACTGTTCGATGAGTTCGCGACGGTTATCGCCCACGTCGATTTTGACGTCGATCTCGGAGATCTGCTTCTCGCATTCAATAATCTGCACTTCCAACCGTTTTTTTTGCGAGGTGAAGTCCTTTGACAGTTCGATGAAGTCTGCTTCACAAAGCAGACCTTTTACTTTGTCAAGATAAAGATCACGAATGCCCTTGGTAAACTGATTGATCTTGCCCTGATAGGTCGCGATCTCACCTTGGAGTTCTTGCTTGTGATCCGTCAGATCGGCACAAAACTGCACCTTGCGCTCCAATTCATCTATATCAAGATACTCGTCATTTAGACGCTTCAATTCATCGATAATCATTCGTTCAAGCTTATCAACCGAGATAAACGCGCCCTCACAAGCACCCTTGGCATAGTGTCGGTTTGGGCACCCGAGAAAATGTCTGCCGCCCGACTTTGATGAGCGCAAAACATATCCGCATGAGGCGCACCTCGCTTTCTTGGCAAACAGTCCAATCGTGCCGACCATAAAGGGCTTTGCGCGTTCCTTAATCATCTTCTGCACCCTATCCCACAAGGCTTGGTCTATGATCGGCTCGTGGGTGCCTTCCACACGAAACCACTTCTCCTTAGGGCGCGGGCGGTTTTGCGAGGTCTTATAGGAAATGCTCTCATACTTGCCTTGCACCAAATTGCCGATGTAGGTCTCGTTGGTCAGCATATCCGAAATGGCGAAATACTTCCAAAGTGTGCTGTTCTTGCTTGGCGGAAGCTTGAAGCGTAGTCCCTGTATCCGCTTATACTCGGTGGGGTTGGGGATTCCTCGGTCGTTAAGTATCCGCGCGATTGCCGTTTTGCCATAGCCCTGCGAAAAGAGGGTGAACACCTCTCGAACCACGGCAGCGGCTTCCTCGTCGATGATCAGATGACCTTTGAGGCTTGGGTCCTTCTTGTATCCGTAAAGAGCAAACGACCCGATGTGAAAGCCGTTTTTGCGGCGGGTATCAAGTGCCGCCTTAATGCTGTCAGACATATCCTCAAGATACCACTCGTTGACAAGTCCGTTGATCTGACGGCTTTTTTTGTTGCCCTTGTTTGCGGTATCGGCATTGTCCACAATACTAACGAAGCGAATGCCCCAAATTGGAAATAATCCGTGTATGTATCTTTCCACAAGTTCAAGTTCGCGAGTAAAACGCGACTGTGTTTTACATAGTATTATGTCAAATTGCTTTGCCTCGGCATCAGCAAGCAGTCGCTTGAAGGCAGGGCGGTTGCGATCGGAACCCGCATAGTCATCATCACTGTAAATATCGTATATGTCCCACCCCCTCTTGTAAGCATATTCCCTAAGCATAGCCTTTTGATTCTGAATACTACCCGAATCGTCGGTCGCGTTTTGTTTATTTTTGTCTTCCTCTGAAAGTCTGCAATAAATAGCTACTTTTTCTCTCATTTTCTTTCCTCCGTCGAAGCAAAAGCACGACGATCTTTTATCAGATGATTAACAATGTCTATCCATATCGCAGTATATTCCTCCTTATTTACAGCTCCATTTTTGAAAACGCTCAAACACAATTTTTTCTCGGTGTCCATATCTTGCCTCCTTATAAGTTCTCTCACTTATAATTATGCAAGACGGCTGTTGGTTTTACCGTATTTTATTTTTTAGGCAAATCTAGGATTCATTATTAATAATAACAAGGATTAAACAATGACGGAGTAGACAGCCTTATTTGGTATCATACATTTATCCTTCTTCATGCTCTCGGAATTTAGCATCACT
>JAZSIV010000002.1:0-7096 GCA_045533995.1 Eubacteriales bacterium | reverse complement strand
CTTTGACGTGAATCAAAGAAATGAAGATAAATCGTAATATAAACTAACTTTCTCACAAAAGAGAGAAAATGCAAATAATCGGTTGACAACAGGGGAAAATAATATTATAATTATTATATATTATAATGTGTAAGTATGCTCAATTTTCAGAATGCTTTTGCAGGATGAAATATTGACGGAATAAGAATAATAAGAGGTTTTTTATGATTCGCAGTATGACATCCTTCGGCAGATGCCGCCGTACTGTCGACGGCAAGGATATAACTGTCGAGATAAAATCGGTCAACAACCGTTTCTTTGACTGTTCGGTAAGACTTCCTAGAGCATTTTCCTATCTTGAAGAAAAGGTAAAGCCCTTTTTGCTGGAAAGAGGAATAAGCAGAGGTAAGGTCGACGTTTCAATAAGCATTGAGCGTGTCGGCGCTCCCGAAACTCATATAATGGTGGATGAGGGTTATGCAGCCGAGTACATAGCGGCTCTGCGTGAGCTTGAGAGTAAGTTCGGACTTCGTGATGATATAAGCGTTATGAGGGTGGCTCAAAACAAAGAGGTATTTACCACCTGCAGAGAAGAGGAAGATATAGCTCGTGATTGGGAAGCTGTTTGTGCCGTTCTTTCGGAGGCTCTTGACGTTTTTGTTGCGGGCAGGGAAAGAGAAGGACAGAATCTTGAGAACGACCTGAAGCAGAAGGTAGAAAATATCCGTGCTTCTGTCGCAAAGATAGAGAAGCTGTCGCAGGCTGACGTGGAGGGATACCGCCAGAAGCTTGAAGAAAAGCTTCGCAATATGCTCTCGGACAACAGGATCGTATTTGATGAGAACAGAATACTCACTGAGTGCGCCATCTTTGCTGACAGAGTGGCTATCGACGAGGAGATCGTAAGGCTCGGCTCTCATTTTGACGGATTTTATTCTATACTTGCGTCAAGCGAGCCTGTTGGAAGAAGACTTGATTTTCTCGTTCAGGAGATAAATCGAGAGACGAACACCATCGGTTCAAAGTGCTCGAACTCGGATATCGCAGCTCTTGTGGTTGATATGAAGTGCGAGATAGAAAAGATACGCGAGCAGATACAAAATATTGAGTGATCTGAAAGGCGGTCAGGAGAAAAGATGAAATTTATAAATATAGGCTTTGGAAATATGGTCGCATCCGACAAGGTAGTTGCGATAGTCAGCCCCGACTCTGCGCCCATAAAGAGACTTATGCAGGATGCAAAGGACAGCGGACGCGTTATTGACGTGTCCTGCGGAAGAAGAACGAGATCGGTAATAGTTACAGATAGCGAGCACGTTATTTTCTCTGCAATTCAGGCGGAGACGATAGCAAACCGACTTGACGACAGCGAAGGCACGGAGGAGACAGAGGGCACTGAAGAGTGATCCCCTGCAAAGTGGTATGACAAAAGGACTTATGATAGTCGTTTCCGGTCCTGCCGGAAGCGGAAAGGGAACGGTCAACGCGCATCTGCTTAAGACCGATGAATACGTTTATTCGATATCCGCAACGACACGTGCGCCGCGTCCCGGTGAGCGTGACGGGGTAAATTATTACTTTATCTCGAAAGAGGAATTTGAGCGGAGGATCGCGGCAGGCGAGATGCTTGAATACACCGAATATTGCGGGAACTATTACGGAACGCCTAAAAAAGAGGCACTTGAAGTGCTTGCAAGCGGAAAGAACCTTATACTTGAGATCGAGGTCGAGGGAGCTATGAACGTAAAGCGTGAGTATCCCGAGGCAGTTCTTATAATGCTTCTGCCCCCGTCGTTTGAAAAGCAGGAGTACAGACTCCGCTCAAGAGGCACCGAAACAGAGGAAAAGATACTCGAGCGACTCACCAGAACTCGTGAGGAGGTCGCAATGCTTTCGAGCTACGATTACATAGTTTACAACGAGGACGGTTGTGACGTGGAGGCGGCAAACGAGATACGAGAGATCGTTCGTTCGGAAAAGCACGCGGTAAAGCGTTATCCGAACGCATCAGCGGCATATTTTGAAAAAAAATAAGACAATATATTTACAAACATAATTTTTAAGGAGAATATCAATTATGCTTCACCCTACCATTGATGAATTGACAAATCAGGATTTTAACAGATACGAGTTGGCTCTTGCAACAGCAAAGTGCGCAAGAATGATAACAGACGAGTACGTTAAGCAGAAAGAGGCGGCTGAAAGACTTATGAATGGCTCAAAGGATGCTGACAGATCGCTTCTCAATAAGATAAACAAGGAATACAGAGAATAAAAGTCACTCAAAAATGCTCTTACAATGATAAAGGCGGGCGAATATAAGCTCGTTCGTGTTGAGGAGTGCGAGGAAGAAGTTGTAGAAGCAGCTGCCGAGGCTGTTGCTGAATAATTAGGAAAAGAAGGGAAGGTTGCTTATGGAATATGCAGGCGTGCATCTTTTGGACAGCCCGTATTTTCTTGATATGGCATTTGACTATTATATCCCCTCCGAGCTGCGCGGAGCAGTTGAGGTAGGAGATTTTGTCACCGTCCCTTTTGGAAATGCAAATAAGAGAAGACTTGCGCTCGTGGTGGCGCTGAAAAACGAACCCGATAAAAAGAACACCGTATGTAAGCCGATAGCGGAGATATGTCCTAAAAAGATGTCTTTGTCCTCGGAAATGCTGGGGCTCTGCTTCTTTATGAAGGAGCAGACCTTGTGTACGGTTGGAGATGCAGTGCGCTCGATGGTGCCTGCGTCTGCGCTGTCGCGGCTTGTGGAGGTATGGCGGGTGTCTTCTCTTGAAAATGAAAAAGATATTTCGTTTGATGAAGAGACGCTTCTTGTATGCGAGTATATTCGCAAAAAGGGAAGCGTCAAATTTGATTTGCTTAAGAAAAAATTCGGACCGTCAACAGAGGCCTCGCTCAAAAAGCTTGCCGCAAAGAAGCTCGTTTTCAGGGATTATATTCTCATTGAAAGAGAAGAGAAGATCGAGAGCTTTTATAGGCTCGGCATAGAGAAGGACGAGGCGGCAAGGATACTTTGCGGCGAGGATAAAAAATACCGTCTGCGCTCGGATAAATATTCGGCTGTTATCTCCTTGATGCTTGAAAACGTCGAAATGTCGGAGGGCGAGATAAGAAACTGCTCTGATGCTACGTCGGCGCACCTCAAAACTCTTTGCGAAAAGGGAATCCTTGTTTGCGAGGAAAGGGCGGTCGAAAAAGAGGCCGCGCCGAATGAAGAAGGGGCGAGAACAAGGGAGATAATCCTCAATGCCGAGCAGAGTGCCGCTTATGAAAGGCTGTGCGAGCTTTCGGATACGGGAGAGGCGCACGGAGTTCTTCTTCACGGAGTTACGGGTAGCGGAAAGACCTCGGTAATGCTCAAGCTTATAGACAGAATGACCGAGTGCGGCAAGGGCTCGATCGTGCTGTTGCCCGAGATCGCGCTCACCCCCCAGTCGCTTGCCATATTCTGCTCGCGCTACGGTGAAAGGGTTGCGGTCATTCATTCGGGACTCAGTGCTGCCGAGAGATACGAAACCTATAACAAGATAAGAGAGGGCAGAGCCGACGTTGTGGTAGGCACGCGTTCGGCAGTCTTTGCCCCGATACACGATCTTGGACTTATCATTATCGACGAGGAGCAGGAGCACACCTACAAATCGGATATGAGTCCGAAATATCACACGAGAGATATTGCGAGATACAGATGCTCGGCAAACAAAGCCATAATGCTTCTCGCGTCGGCAACTCCGTCGCTTGAAAGCTATAAAAAGGCGCTTGACGGAAAGTACACCCTTCTGAAGCTTAACAACAGATACGGCGGAGCAAGTCTGCCGAAAACGGTTATTTCCGATATGCGAGAGGAAACGAGGCAGGGTAACACCTCGCCGCTCGGAGACTTGCTTTGTAAAAGACTTGTAGAGACGGTCGAGAGGGGCGAGCAGGCGATACTTTTTCTCAACCGCAGAGGATACAATAATTTTCTATCCTGCCGCGATTGCGGAGAGACGGTCAAATGTCCGCGATGCAGTGTTTCTATGACCTATCATACTTTTGGCTCGTCGTATGCGGGCGGTGAGCTTCGCTGTCATTGGTGCGGCATGCGTATGCCCGAGCCTGCAGTCTGCCCGAGCTGCTCGGGCGAGCATATCGTCCGTATGGGATACGGAACACAGCGTATAGAAGAAGAGCTTGCGGCCCTTCTTCCTAAAGCCAAGATACTCAGAATGGATGCCGATACCACCGCCTCCGGCAGCTCTTACGATCAGATGCTTACAAGCTTCCGCAGACATGAGGCAGATATACTTCTCGGCACGCAGATGGTCACAAAGGGACACGATTTTCCCGACGTAACGCTTGTCGGAGTGCTTCTTGCCGACAGCTCGCTCTATATGGACGATTACAGAGCAAACGAGCGCACCTTTGCGATGATAACGCAGGTTGTGGGCCGTGCGGGAAGAGCCAAAAAGGCGGGCGAGGCGATAATACAGACTAATAATCCCGATAACGATTGCATAAGGCTTGCCTGCGCGCAGGACTACGAAAGCTTTTATTCACAGGCGATCGCCCTGAGGAAAATTTTGCGCTTTCCGCCATTTTGCGATATTGTACTTATGACTATAACGAGCTCTGACGAAAAGGAGCTGTTTCGCGCGTCGGCACTTTTGTCGGACAAGATAAACGAGTGCCGTAAGGGTGTATACAGCGGGGTGCCGATGGAGCTCTACGGACCGTTTGAAGCACCCGTATATAAGGTTGAAAACAAATATAGGATGAGGATAGTCGCCAAATGCGTGCTCAACAGAGAATCGAGAAAAATGTTCTCCTCTCTGCTTGCCGATTTTTCGCAGTCGGGTGTCAAGGGACTTTCTCTCTCGATAGATTTCAATCCATCAAATCTTTAAGAAATGATAGCCGAAAGGAATTTTTAATATGGCAAAGCTGAAAATAGTTAAGATCGGAGACGACACACTTCGCAAGGTCTGCCGCCCCGTTGACAAAATAACACCGAGAGTTCTTACTCTGCTTGACGATATGGCAGAAACCATGCGCGCTGCTGACGGAGTCGGACTTGCCGCGCCGCAGGTCGGAATTCTTAAAAGAATAGTGGTCATTGAAACAGAGCCCGGCAAGCTTATCGAGCTCATAAACCCCAAGATCATCGCCTTTTCGGGCGAGCAGACGGGAGACGAGGGTTGTCTGTCCGTGCCCGGCAGATCTGGGCTTGTAACAAGACCGATGTACGTTACCGTGCGCGCTCTTGACAGACACGGAAAGACCTTCGACATTACGGGTGAGGGCTTGTTGGCGCGCGCCTTCTGTCACGAGATCGACCATCTTGACGGCAAGCTCTATATTGACAGAGCCGAAGAGATGTACTCCTGATGCGAGGTGATAAAATGAGGATCTTATTTATGGGAACTCCCGATTTTGCGCTCGGCACGCTCAAAGCGCTCGTTGAGGCAAAGGAGGAGATAGTCGGTGTTGTTACACAGCCCGATAAACCTAAAGGACGCGGATATGTTTTGCTTCCGCCGCCTGTAAAGGCTTATGCTCTTGAATGCGGACTTGACGTTTATCAGCCCGCAACGCTTCGCGGTGAGGAGTTTGCGGAGCTTCTTGAAAAGCTTGCGCCCGAGATGATAATCGTCGTGGCTTATGGCAAGATACTCCCCGAAAACGTGTTAAACTATCCGAAATACGGATGCTTGAACGTGCACGGCTCAATACTTCCCGAATATCGCGGTGCGGCGCCTATGCAAAGAGCGATAATTGACGGCAAGGGCGAGACTGGTGTTACTATTATGTATATGGACGTCGGACTTGACACAGGAGACATGGTCCTTGTCGAGAAGTGCGAGATAAAGGAAAGCGATAATTTTGAGGATATACACGACAGACTTTCCGCTCTTGGCGCTACCGCTATGATAAAGACGCTTGACCTTATCAAGCGTGGTGAGGCTGTCCGCATAAAGCAGGACGACACTCTCGCGACCTATGCGGCAAAGATTGAAAAGAGCGATTGTCTTATAGATTTTTCAAAGAGCGCACGTCAGGTGCACGATCTAATTAGGGGACTTTCTCCCATTCCTCTTTCGTTTACACATACACCCGACGGCAAATTACTTAAGGTCCTTGAAGCGAGAGTTGAAGCTGAGGACGGTGTGGTTACCGAGGTGGGCACTGTCATCTCTACTGACGACAAGATAACCGTTGCTTGCGGCAAGGGTGCCGTATCGCTTTTGCGCGTGCTCCCCGAGGGAAAGGGAAGAATGAGCGCTGCAGATTTTGTCAGAGGAAGAAAGGTAAAAGTGGGAGATATACTCTCGTAAATTAAGCATAATAATATGGGGATGCCTTTGCTTTCACAGAGGCTTTCTCTTTACCAAAGGAGGTTTTATTATGTTATTTGGCTGGTTTTATTATGACTGGACGGTCTTAATCGTCCTTCCTGCCCTCATTTTTACTATCTGGGCACAGTTCAAGGTAAATTCAACCTTTAATAGATTTTCGCAAATTTATACAAAAAGCGGTCTTTCGGGCGCCGAGGCGGCAAGAAGAATACTTGATGCCAACGGACTTCATAACGTCAGAATAGAACGCGCAAGAGGGTCGCTCAGCGACCATTTTGACCCGAGGACTAACGTTGTCAGACTTTCCGAAACGGTGCACGACGTCAGCAGTATAGCCGCGCTCGGAGTTGCGGCTCACGAGGTGGGACACGCGATACAGTATGCAAGGGGTTATCTGCCGATAAAGATACGCGCTGCAATAATTCCCGCAACAAGAATAGGATCAATGCTTGCAATGCCCCTCTTTATTATTGGACTTATAATGGCGAGCGACGGACTTTTGCTTATAGGTATAGCACTTTATTCACTTGTAACTCTCTTTCAGCTCGTTACGCTTCCCGTTGAGTTTAACGCGTCAAGGCGCGCGATAGCTACGCTTTCGTCGCACAATATGCTGTCACAAAACGAGACTCGCGGTGCTGAGGAGGTGCTTTCGGCGGCGGCAATGACCTACGTTGCGGCACTCGCTACGTCCCCTCCCACACTTCTTCGTTTGCTCTTGCTTGCAAACAACAGAAGAAGATAGTTTTATAGATTTATGAGATGATTATATG
>JAZSIV010000151.1:0-13562 GCA_045533995.1 Eubacteriales bacterium | reverse complement strand
ACTAAAGTCTTGTCTTCCTAAGACCGCTTGGCCTCCGACTTTGGCTCGTACTATCTTAAAGGATCTCTTACCGTCCTCAATGCCCGCAACAAGCGTATCGATGAGTGAGCCGCCCGCTGCGCGAGTTTTTTCGTTTATTGCATCTACCTCTGCGGCAAGCTCGTGAAGGTGAGTAGAGAAAAGAGTTCTGCAGCCAACGACCGAAAGACCTGCAAGGACCTCGGACGCTATATAAGAGGCCTCGTATGAGCCTGTTGATGAAAGGGACTCGTCAAGCAGTACAAGACTGTGCTTTGTTATAGCCTCGAATATTTCAACGAGTCGTGCACATTCCTCTCCGAGTCTACCCTTGTCGATAGTGTCGTCAGCGCCCGTGGGGAAGTGAGTGAATATTGCATCGGCAATGCTTATTGTAGCCTTTTGCGCAGGAACAAACAATCCAAGCTGAAGCATTGCCTGTGCGAGACCTATTGCGCAGGTCACTACTGATTTTCCACCGCGGTTAGGACCTGTAAGCACATATATATGCGCATTGTCGGAATTGAATTCAATATCGTTTGTAATGATCTCGTCATCTACCTTCATAGCTACGCAAGGATTGTATAATCCGTATGCTGTGAAGCATCTTTCATCAATGTCGGCTATTTCGGGTCTGCAAAGATTATTTCCTCGTGCCATAAGAGTACGCATAAGCTCTGTGCTCTTGACCAAGAATTCTATCTCGGGCATAAGGTTGAGTAGAAAATCGGTATTTTCAAGAACGTAGCTCTGAACTATCTTTTTCCATGAATGGAGAGATTTTTTGTAAACGTCATTTATAGCCGAATTAAAGGCAAGTGAGAGGGCTGTTTTTTGATTTTCGGACTGCTTTTTGCCAAAAGGAATAAGATCGGCAATGCAGGTGTACTCATCGTCCTTAAGGTTAAGACGAAGTATCTTTTCAATAACGTCGCCCGAACGGAATGCCTCTGAATTTATGGAAAGTACTCCCGCGCTTGAGGGACGGAGCTGTGCATCGAGATTAACTCCAATGGTAACGCTCTTTATCTCGCGCACGCGGTTTGTAAGCTCAGAAAGCTTTGCATTAAGTTCAGCATAATATTCGCTTTGAGCAAGCTCGGATATCCTGTCCGCAAGCATAGTAAAGGATCTGCTACGCAGCTTTTCTCTGATAGGGGAAAAGCCTGCCTGAAGCGTCTCGATACTTGAGATATAGAGCTCTATCTCTGTTATGCTTTCAAGATAAGAGTTTGTATCTCCAGTGTCAACTTCAAGACGGCGCAGCTCCATAATATCGCCAAGTATCGGAATAAGGCGGTTGAGCGTTGCCGATATTTCGGGACAGGTAAGCATATCCCCAAATACTTCCATTCGGTATTTGATGACCTCGGCATCACTTGTAAAATACTCGTCAAGATCGCTGTTCTTGAGGTCGAGGATTTCAAGCAAGCCAAGCTCTTCAAGCACGTACATATCTATTTTGGGACTGTCCTTGCCTTGATAGTGAGCTATCTGTGTTTTTTCATCGGGATAGATCAAGCTGAAATTTGCAAATTCTTTGTTCATAGTTTTCTCGGCAAAAGCCGTACCTTTCAAGAATTAAAAGAAAGATCCTTAAATTAGAGGGGTAACGAAAATGTGTATGCAGACAAAGGCGGCAACCTGAAGTACAATTATTATCGGGATACCGAGCATAAATTTCAGATGCCTTGTTTTATGCCTGATGATCTGCATAGTGAGGAGCATTGCTACCGAACCGCCAAGAGCAGAAAGTAAAAGCAAGGTGGATTCGCGCGTTCTGTGCTTCGTAAAATGCTTTGCGGCGATCTTATCATAGCAGCACACAATGATCGAAATGATCGAAACAGCGCAAAAATATATCAAAGCGATTTTCATATAGCCCCTGCCTTATTTTTTCTTGGCAAAGCTATCCTTAAGTCCTACAATGCGGTTAAAGGTGTTTTCGTATTTTGTATCCTTGCAGAAATATCCGTTTCTTACAAACTGGAATTTGTCAGAAGGAGCTGCATCTGCAAGTGCGGGTTCTACCTTTGCGTTTTCGCAAATGACGAGAGAATCGGGATTAAGATAGTCGTTATATGTCTTGTCCTCTGGAATATCGTTTACGTTTTCAATGGTGAAAAGCTTATCGTAGAGCATAAGCTTTGCATCCTTTGCGTAAGGAGCAGAGAGCCAGTGTATCGTGCCCTTGATCTTTCTTCCGTCAACGGGATTTCCGTTTTTAGTTTCAAGGTCAGCAGTACAGTGAATTTCAACGATATTGCCCTCGCTGTCCTTGACAACGTCTTGATACTTGATGATATACGCGCCCATAAGTCTGACCTCGCCCTCGGGCTTGAGTCTGAAGAACTTTGGAGGCGGGACCTCTGCAAAGTCAGATTCGTCAATATAGATCTCGCGTGTAAAGGGAAGTGCGCGAGTACCCATTTCGAGGTTCTGAGGATTGTTAGGCAGATCAAAATATTCTGTCTGTTCTTCGGGATAGTTTGTTATAACTACCTTTATGGGCTTTTCGATGGCAATACGTCTCGGCGCATCTGCATTGAGCTCCTCGCGGATGCAGTGCTCAAGCATTTCAATGTCAACAAGGCTGTTTGCCTTGGATATACCTGCGCTTCTTACAAAGTTGAATATAGAAGTGGGGGTATATCCACGTCTGCGAAGTGCGCAGATGGTGGGAAGTCTCGGGTCGTCCCAACCGTCAACCATATTGTTTTCGACGAGATAACGGAGGTATCTCTTCGACATTACCGTGTTTGTTACGTTAAGTCTTGCAAACTCTATTTGACGGGGCTTGGGATCAAATCCGATATTGTCAACTACCCAGTTGTAAAGAGGTCTGTGATTTTCGAATTCAAGAGAGCACAGAGAGAAAGTGATTCCCTCAAGAGCGTCCTGAATAGGATGCGCGTAATCGTAAAGAGGATAGATGCACCACTTGTCGCCCTGACGGTGATGAGAGGTGTGAACTATTCTGTATATTGCGGGGTCACGCATATTCATATTGGGAGAAGCCATATCGATCTTCGCGCGAAGTGTCTTTGCTCCGTCGGGGAACTCACCGTTCTTCATGCGCTCAAAGAGATCAAGGTTTTCTTCAATGCTTCTGTTTCTGTAAGGGCTTTCCTTACCGGGTTCGGTAAGTGTTCCTCTGTATTCTCTCATTTCCTCTGCGGAGAGATCGCAAACGAATGCCTTGCCGTCCTTTATGAGCTTTATTGCATACTCATAGCACTTATCAAAGTAATCGGAGCCGTAGAAAATGCCGCCTGTAGGTGTAGCACCAAGCCAGCAAAGGTCGTTGTAGATTGACTCAACGTACTCATTGTCTTCCTTTGCGGGGTTTGTGTCGTCATAACGGAGATTGAAAAGACCGCCGTATTTTTTTGCGGTTTCAACGTTTATCATTATCGCCTTCGCCGAACCAATGTGGAGATATCCGTTGGGCTCGGGGGGAAAACGTGTGTGAATTTTCTTCTCGGGAGTTTCACGAAGCTCTGCATCGATCTCGTCGTGTATAAAATTACCTAAAATTTCTTCCATATACTTTACCTCTATCAAAAATCAGAGAGAATTTATCATATTATTGATTCGCGCGCAAACGCGGTCATAACCAAGTATCTGCATTACGGTATACATATCGGGGGCATTGAACTTACCCGTGACAGCAACTCGCAAGAACATACTTACGTCAGCAACGTTACCCTTGAATGCTGTGGGGTCTGCTTTGTAAGCCTTCATATCGGACGCAAAGCCAAGAGATTCGGTTATCGACTTTATCTTCTCAAACCAAGTGTTCATATCGTCGGAAATATCAAAGCCATCAATAAAGCTTACGAGTGCCTTTTTGATATCTGACTTGTCAAACTGCTCGGGATAACTGTCCTTAATTTCAAAAAGATCGTCATAGAAGAGTCCCACGTATTCCTTTACGTCACTCCAAGTGGTAAGGTCCTTTCTCGGTTTCTTGCCACCTCGTCCGATTGCAAAGATCGACTTTGCATAATCTGCATCAGAATTCAGTGCCGCATAAAGCTCTTCGTCATAATCTTTTGCCCAAGCAAGCGCCTGTTCGTATACCTCGTCTGCCGTCATCTTGGAGATAACGTTCTTTGATACGTCATTAAGCTTGTCAAAATCAAACAGACAGCCCGATACACTCATCTTTTTAATGTTGAAGGGGAACTCAGTGTAATGCTTGTCGGGGTTTTGCATTCTCCATTCCTCGTAGTTTGAGTTGAGAAGTGTCATTACATATACCATAACGCACGTGGGTGCATATCCCATACGGCTGTAGTCGTCAAGATTAGCTCCCATATCACGCTTTGAAAGCTTTTTCTTTGCTCCGTTCTCATCGAGCTTCATAAGCTGAGAGATGTGGAGGAATTTCGGCATACGGAAGCCAAGATACTTAAAGAGCTGAATGTGTTTAGCAAGGCTGGGTAACCATTCCTCACCGCGAATTACGTGGGTAGTTCTCATAAGGTGATCGTCGACCGCGTGAGCAAAGTGATAGGTGGGGATTCCATCGCTCTTGAGGAGTACAAAATCCTCATCGTTTTCGGGAATTTCAAGATTACCTTTTACAAGGTCGGTAAACTTGGTCTTGACTTCGGGATCGCCATCAGCGAGAATACGGAGAACAAAAGGATTGCCTGCCGCAAGCTGCTCTTTGACCTCGTCAAGAGTGATCTCACGCTGTTTGAGCATTTGTTCGCGCTGTGCCTCTGCTTCTGCCGCCCAATCCTTGTTTTCGATCTCTGCTTTTTTGTCGGCAGTCTTGAGTGCCTGCAATTCTTCCTCTGATGTGAAGCAGGGGTAAGCTCGTCCGTCAAGAACAAGCTTCTTTGCAAAAACGTGGTATATATGAGCTCTTTGGCTTTGGCGGTAAGGTCCGTAGGCACCAAGGTCACCGCCAAGTATCGCGCCCTCATCAAAGTTTATGCCGTAGCGCGAAAGTGTTTTTATAAGTCCTTCCGCAGCACCTTCTATTTCTCGTTTCGCGTCTGTGTCTTCAATTCTGAGGAAGATGACGCCGCCGCTCTGGTGGGCAAGTCTTTCTCCGACGGTCACAGGGAAAAGTCCGCCAAAATGAACAAAGCCTGTAGGAGAAGGAGCAAAACGTGTGACCTTTGCGCCCTCGGGAAGATCTCGCAGAGGGAACTGTGTCTCGAGCTCCTCGGGAGTTGTAGTTACGTTCGGAAAAAGAAGATCTGCAAGTTGTTTTGTGTCTGTTATCATTATTGTGTCCTCTATAATTAAAATATAGTAAAATTATTCAAATAAGATATACTACGTTGTCAAGCGCATCGCCAAGTTTTGCAGTCGGTCCGTGCCCTGCATATATTGTAAGAGCTTGGTCAAGTGTTCGCAGCTTTCTCAAGGATTCTGACATTTTCTCAATATCTCCGCCCCAGAGGTCGCATCTTCCAAAGGATTCTGCAAACAGGGTGTCGCCCGTAAAAATTACGTTGTTGCATAAAAAACATACCGATCCCGGCGTATGTCCGGGTGTATGCATCACAATGATATCAATGTCGCCAAGCTTTATGATATCATTGTCGGAGAGAAGCTTTTCGGCAGGACGATATGTCCTTTCCTTGCCGAAGAAATCGTAAAAAGCATTTTTGCGTCCATCGGTGAGCATAATGGCATCGTCCGAATGAACGTATGCGGGAACAGATGTTTTTTCTCGCAGAGTATCAAGCGAGATCATGTGATCAAAATGTCCGTGTGTTAATAATATTCCGTCAAGCACAGCAGATCTTGAAGCTAACGTTTCGATTATCGCCTTTGACGATGATGATGGATCTATCACCAAAGCGTGTCCGTCAGAAATTACGGCATAGCAATTTGACGTCCAAGAGCCTTCGCATATATTTATGACTTCCACGTGTGCCCCCTAAAAAAATTATTTCATTATATTATATCACAAAAGATTGCGCAAGTCCATAGTTTTACACAAAAAATAGCGTTCCAACGTCAAAAAGAGGTTCGTCTGAAAGCGAAATACACTCTTTGCCGTGCGCGCGGCAAAAATCACTTAGCTGCGCACCGTCGGGATGTGTCATAATATCACCGCAGAAATAAACGGCATCTTGATCCGAGCCGCTGGCTCCACCTATAAAACCGCAGTCATAGCCGTTAAGTAAAACACCCTCGGGTGAAACGGTTAAAACGTCTATACCGCGAAGCGACGCTTCCTTAGCAATACCTTTGTCGGCAGTAATTATTGCATTTTCCGAAACCTTGCAAACCGAGCATTTAGTGTAGCCCTGCTTGACGTTGACGATCTCAACACCCTCAGCCTCGGCAAGCTCGATCAAGCTTTTTGACAGTGCTTTTTCATTCCCGAAAATATACTTTCCTATCATAAGCGCATTGAAGATAACGTCGTGTGGATATTCGGGGGATGGTGTTTCATTGCTAATAACAGGGGAGTAACCCATTTGCGATAATAGCTCTGTAACGTCTTTTGCTATCATAAAATATTCCTTTGTGCAGATATATTTCCTTTTATAGAAGAAGAAAAGCATATCGGGATGTGAGGAAACTCCTTTTTGAAGACGCGGGTATTCTGGCAGCAAAACAGGAGAAAAACCGCGTTCAAGAAGGGAACGGACACATTTATCTGAAATATCTTTTGAAGAAAAAACAATCTTTTTCATAATAACTCCTTAAAAACAAAAAAGAAGACAGACCAAAGCCTGTCTTCTTTCGTACATTTTTCAGAATTAAACTCTGGTTACCTTACCGGAACGAAGGCAACGAGAACAAACCGCTACGGTTTTGGGTGTACCGTTAACAACTGCTCTTACCTTACGGATATTGGGCTTCCAAGTTCTGTTTGTCTTGCGGTGAGAATGTGAAACGGACTGACCGAAAACAACGCCTTTACCGCAGATACTGCACTTTGCCATATTGACACCTCCTTATGTACTTAAGCACATATTTCATTAATTTTTTTAATTTATTTCATAGAACGGTAACCATTATACCACAAAGAAATTCAAAATGCAATAGTTTTTTTACAAAAAATAAAGAATATTTCTAAAAATTTGAAAAAAATGTTGACATAAAGTAATAAATATGGTATAATACCAATTCAGTACGGGGTGGATTTCGTAGCCGTCCCGTCTCCTTACCGCGCGTAAATTCTGTTTATTTAATGCGTGCGGTCTTTAATGTCCATAGGGAGGTGTAAAACATGGAAAAGGTAATCAATTCTTACGAAAGCCTGTTCATTGTTGATGTTTCAAAGGGTGAGTCAGTCACTGAAGCAGCTGTGAACAAATTCACATCTCTGATCGAGGCTAACGCTGAGGTCGTTGATGTGGCAAAGTGGGGCAAGCGTCGTCTTGCATACCCCATCAATGATATGCCCGAGGGTTATTATGTAGTTGTAACCTTCAAGTCCGAGCCTGCATTCCCCGCAGAGTTCGAGCGTCTTGCAAATATCGACGAGACAATTCTTCGTTCGATGGTAATCAGACTTGACTACGATGCAGCTGAGAAGAAGGCTGCAAAGGCAGCAGAAGCAGCTGTAAAGGCTGAGGCAGTTGTTGAAGAAGCAGCAGTTGAAGCAACAGAAACAACAGAAGAATAATGTCTTTTAGTGCATAGGAGGCGTTGACATGGCAAACTTTAACTTGAACAAAGTAATACTCGGCGGCCGCCTTACAGCAGACCCGGAGTTGAAGCAGACTCAAACGGGTGTTGCGGTTGTATCTTTCAGCATTGCGGTAAATCGCAGATTTACCTCTAAGGAAGCTCCTGCGCAGGTTGATTTCTTCAATGTAACTGCATGGAGAGCAACAGCTGAATTCGTTTCTAAGTATTTTAAGAAGGGTTCATCCATTTGCGTTATCGGATCTATTCAAAACCGCACTTGGACAGACCAGCAGGGACAGAAGCGTTATGCAACCGATATAGTTGCAGACGAGGTACAGTTTGTAGACAGCCGTGCAGAAGGCATGGGAGCCGACAACACACATCAGGGATACACACCTGATGCTTATAGCACACCGTCATTTTCTTCATCCGCTAACTCGGCACCTAATTTCGAGGAAGTGGCATCTGACGACGATCTGCCGTTCTGACAGAGAGTCAAACATCATCAATTATTAACAGGAGGATCTAAAAATGGATAGAGCAGAAAACGCAGTACGCGCACAGCGTCCTATGATGCGTAGAAGAAAGAAAGTTTGCATCTTTTGTGCAGACAAAGTTGATTTCATTGATTATAAGGATTCTGCAAAGCTGAGAAAGTTCATCAGCGAGCGCGGCAAAATTCTTCCCAGAAGAATTTCCGGAACTTGCGCAAAGCATCAGAGAGAGCTTAACATCGCTATCAAGCGTGCAAGACAGGTTGCTTTGCTTCCTTACGTAACAGACTAATCAAACAAATGAAAAGCAGAAGGCTGATGCCTTCTGCTTTTTTGTTTATCCTATCATATCCTCACCTTTTCGGCGCATTGTGTAATCGGTAAGATTTTCATGCATAAGCGTTCCCTCAAGACGTATGTCACGGGAGGACGAACCGATAAAGACATTATATTTGCCGTCCTCGGCAACGAAGCGGTGGAGAGAAACATTATAGTAAGCGAGGTCGCGCTCGTCAAGCTCAAAGGATACCGTCGTGCTTTCATTTGGCAAAAGCTTGACCTTTGCAAATTTCTTGAGTTCCTTTAGAGGCTTTGGTACAATGGATATTGGATCACCGATATATAATTGCACGACCTCGGCGCCCGCAACGTTCCCCGTGTTCTTTATATTGAAGGTCACCTTCCAGCCGTTGTCCTTTGTTATCTTCAAGTCGCTGTATTCAAAGGTGGTATATGACAGACCGTGACCGAAGGGGAAGCATATCTCGTTGGGGTGGCGGTCATAGTAGCGGTATCCAACGTTCAGTTTGTCGGTATATTCGGTATAGATGCCGTTTGTGGGATAGTCAATGTCTGTGCGAGGCTTTGTGGGGAAGGTCTCAGAAAGCTTGCCCTCGGGGTTTACCTTACCCGTGAGCACGTCGGCAATAGCACCGCCTGCCGACTCACCGCTAAGCCACATCTGCACGATAGCGTGTGCGTCGAGGGTATAGTTCTCAAAGAGCATTGCTGAGCCTGACTGACAGATAACTACAACTTTTTTGCCCTCTTTGAGCGCCTCACCGACAAACATATCGTAGTTGGGATCCATAAGAGCAGAGCGTCTGTCGTATTTTTCGGTGTCATCTGATTGCTTTGAACCGACGAACATCAGAACGACATCACAGTCACTTATCAATTCTTTTAACTGTTTCTTTGTTGGCCAAATCATTTTATTTGAATAACCTGATTTTTTATAGAATTCGCCGTAAACGAACTCGGTCCTCGGCATAAGCTTCTCAAGCTCTGCCATGGGATCGTCTATATATTCGCGTTGTGGGTGTACCTCTGCCGATCCTTGTCCCGAAATAAGCGGGTCTCTGCCGTATTCGCCAATAACGGCGATCTTTTTATATTTTTCCTCGGTCAAGGGAAGTGTATTTTCGGTATTTTTAAGCAACACCATACCCTTTGCCGCTATCTCGCGTGCAACGGCGTGCTGCGCGTTGCGATCGTATGGCTTCTTTTGCGGCTTGGGACGCTCGATAAATTTAAGCAGACGGTCAATGGCGCGGTCGATATCGTCCATAGTTATCTTGCCGTTCTCAAGTCCCTCTTTGAGCTGCTCGTAGATGTTATCGTTTGGGGGCATCTCGAGGTCAAGTCCCGCACGTATTGCCTTGCAGATGTCCTGTACCGCTCCCCAGTCGGAAACGACGAATCCGTCGTACCCCCACTCGTCACGCAATATTTCGGTGAGAAGCTGTCTGTGCTCGGAGCACCAAATAGCGTTCAACTTATTATAGGCACACATGACGCTTGTTGGCTTCGATTTTTCAAGTGCTATCTCGAAGGCGCGCAGATATATTTCACGCAGAGTACGCTCGTCAATTTCGGCATTTATATCGTGTCTATATTTTTCCTGACTGTTTGCGGCAAGATGCTTCAGACTCGTTGCAACCCCACTGTCCTCAGCTCCGTTTATGTAAGCTGCCGCAAGCTCACCCGCAAGCACTGGATCCTCGGCAAAATATTCGAAATTTCTGCCGCAGAGCATAAATCTCTTCATATTTACACCGGGCGCGAGTATCATATCAACGTCGTGATAGATACAATCGTCGGCAATAGCCTGTCCGAATCTGTACGCGTTCTCAACGTCCCAAGATGCACCCACATTACAGAGATTGGGAAAATTAGTACAGTTTTCCTCGATCGGATGTCTTACTCCGTGAGGACCGTCGGCTAAATTTTTAGATTTTATTCCAAGTCGCTCAACAGAGGCTGTCGACATTTTTGTCGCACCCGTCAGAAGCCGGGCTTTTTCTTCAAGGGTGAGTTTTTTGATAAGCGGATTCATAATGATGTTCTCCTTGTTTTATGTATTTTATTTATTTTTCTTCTTCGTCAAGGCGCAATAGCTTGCGCAGGTTTTCTATCTGCTCCTCGCGCGCAGGGTCATTTTCGACTCTGTCTGCTTGTGCACAATCTTCTGAAGCATTTAATTTTGCTTTCTGTCTCGCAAATATATTAATGTCCTGAGAGTCATATTTTTTTGTTAAAATATAGTATATTGAAACAAGACACCAAATCAGAGTTCCCCATATAATGATATCTCCCGCGAGATAATTTACCTTTGTATAAACCATTAAAACTCTGTCAATAAGCTTTGTGAGAATATACGGAAAAAATGCGGGTGCAAGAGAAAGAACACCGAGTATGCACACGACCGCCTTGTTAGGAATAAAGGTTATAAACAGGCGGCGAAGCTTTGGCGAATTTTCGCTGTTGTGCAGATATAATAGACCCACGAGCATATATAAAAAGGTAACGGTCAAAGCTATTACAAACAATACTAAAATAATGGCGATTGCCGTCATAAGCAACGAATAAAAGCTTGTATAAGCCGCGTCGTATAAGTTGTTTTCTGAAAGAAGAACGATTTTTCCCGTCTTAAAATTGTCGGCAATGCGCTCGAAAATAGAGGAAGATTGTTTAACGTCGCCCGCATAATCTGTAAAATAGAAGCTTTTAAGTGAGAAAAGTACGGTAAGCAGACAAACTGCCGCAAAGGGAAGAATGTAACCTGCCGTTGCAAGCTTCCTTTTTAATTTTATTGATCTGTTATTTTTCTTTTTCATTTTTGTTCCTCTTAAAACGAGAAAAAATGAGGCAAAAGCTCTCCAAGCGTAATGCTACACACAGAACCGTCATTTTCAAACAAAACAATAAATTCTTCATCGCAAAATTCGCTCATTACCTGACGGCAAACTCCGCAAGGCATGCATTTTACGCGTTCAAGTCCTGTTTTTCCACCGCATATTGCGATAGCCTCAAACTCTCGTTCTCCGTAAGATATTGCATTGAAAAATGCAGTTCTTTCGGCGCAATTTGTGGGTGAAAAGGAGGCATTTTCAACGTTACAGCCGTAATATACCTTGCCGTTTTTGCAAAGAAGTGCTGCTCCAACAGCGAAATTAGAGTAGGGAGCATACGCTCTTTCTCTCGCCTTAATAGCAAGTGCCATAAGTTCATTGTGTGTCATATCAAACCTCTTTTTTCAGTCCTATTTTGGATCCGTCGCAGTCAAATGAAATACCGAGAAGATCGCATATTTCAGCGGCTATATCCGAGAATCCAATTCTTGTTCCAAAGTTTTCGGCACGGATCTTGTCACCGAAAACTATCAGAGGGGTGTATTCGCGTGTGTGATCGGTAGTTTTTGTAAAATCAGGGTCACAGCCGTGGTCAGCCGTTATCATAAGGACGTCCGTGTCCTTCAATCCCTTGATAAACTCACCAAGCCACGCGTCAAATTCAGAAAGAGCCTTTGCATAGCCATCTCTGTCGCGTCTGTGGCCGTAGACCATATCAAAATCAACAAGATTTATAAAGCAAAGCCCTTGAAAATCCTTTTTTGCAAGCTTTGAGGTTATTTCCATGCCTTCATCATTTGTGTGTGTCAGATAATGATCGGTAAACCCTCTTTGAGCAAATATGTCATATATTTTTCCAACCGAAATACAGTCAAGTCCCGACTTGCATATCGCATCGCAAAGAGTTTCTTTCGGTGGATCGATAGAGAAATCGCGGCGGTTTGCCGTTCTTTTGTAATTTCCCGAAGTGCCGATAAACGGGCGGGCAATAACTCTGCCTACACCATATTTTCCGCAAAGAAGATTTCTTGCCGTTTTGCAGATGTCATAGAGCTTTTCGGGAGGAATAATATCCTCGTGCGCGGCAATTTGAAAAACACTGTCAGCAGATGTGTAAACAATGATCTTTCCGCTTTTTACATGCTCGTCGCCAAAGTCATTAATAACGGCAGTTCCCGAATAAGGCTTGTTGCAGAGAACACCTCTGCCGATCTCTCTTTCAAATCGATCTATAAGCTCCTTGTCAAAGCCGTTTGGAAATGTCGGAAGCGGGGAATCGGAAACAATTCCCGCGATCTCCCAGTGACCGATAGTTGTGTCCTTTCCTCTTGATCTTTCCTGCATTTTTCCGCAGGCAGCAATAGGTTTTTTTGGTTTCTCTCCCAAAAAATCAAGTCCGTCAATATCGGAAATGCCGAGAGAAAGAAGGTTTTTTATATTCAGATAATTTGATTTTGACAGACTTTTCAGCGTATGCGCGCCCACGTCGCCAAAATCATCGGCATCGGGGGCTGCCCCCGCACCAAGACTGTCAAGAACTATCAGAAAAATACGGTTTATTGACATATTATCTCCTTAAATCTTTATAACGCTATTGCGCATTCAAGCGCAACCTCCATCATTTCTCTAAAGGAAGTTTGGCGGAGCTCGGCACTAAGCGCTTCGCCTGTGATAATAGAGTCTGAAATAGTGCATATAGCAAGTGCACGCTTGCCAAGACGAGCTGAGTTCATATACAGGGCAGCCGCTTCCATTTCAACGGCAAGCACACCCATCTTTCTCCATTTGTCGGTTGCATTACTGTCATCATTATAGAAAGTATCGCTCGAAAGCAGCGATCCGACGTGATAATTGAGCTTCATTTTTTCGGCTATTTCAACCGACTTGCGTAACAGGTCAAAATTTGCAGTCGGCGCAAAAGCTCCGGGCAGAGAATACTGAGAAGCAAAGGCAGAATTAGTGCAAGCCGACATACCGAAAACAAGATCGCGTACCTTTACCTTGTCACTCATTGAACCCGCAGAGCCGATTCTTATAATATTTTCAACTCCAAAGAATGCAAACAGCTCATAGCTGTATATTCCTATTGACGGCATACCCATTCCGCTTGCCATAACAGATACGCGTTTGCCCTTGTATTCGCCCGTATACCCTTGTATTCCTCTTACATTGTTGAAAAGGGTGGCGTTTTCAAGATAATTTTCGGCAACGAATTTCGCGCGCAGAGGATCTCCCGGCATAAGCACAGTTTTTGCAATGTAATCGGGTGTCGCGTTTATATGAGGGGTTGGATATAATTTCTCAG
>JAZSIV010000059.1:0-2649 GCA_045533995.1 Eubacteriales bacterium | reverse complement strand
AAAACATCAATTACAAACATTTTACCATAAGTCCTTGTAATATGCAAGAGTTTATAGAAAATAAAAGAGGAGAGCATAGGCTCTCCTCTTTTTAGTTCACGCCTGCTTCGGCAAGTATCTGCTTTTGTATGCTTTCGTCCTTTGCCGAAAGCTCGTCGCGAAAGCTGTCGGGGTATGCAAATTCCTTTTTTATCTCTCCAAAATCAATGACAATAAAGGTCTTTCCCGCCTTTTCGTGAAAACAGACGGCATATCCGTCGCCATATTCCTTGTGTGTTACTGCAAGCATTTTAATCCCTCTTTTTAAGTATCTTGTTTTTTGTTGATCTCACTCCTTTTTAAGTAAAAAAAGTGTCCCAATATCTAAATTGATTATATCAAACCCTGTTTTTTTGTCAATAGATTTAAATATTTTAATTTTTATTATTTTGCGGGAGAAAAACCATTCTTGACATCAACTTAAGCAATATTGTATAATGATTACGTAAATTATTTTTCAAGAGGTGTGGAATTATGAACGATCAAGTTGTAAAGTCGCTTATAGAGCGCAGAAGTATAAAAAAATACCGTCCCGAGCAGATAAAGGACGAGGAGCTGGCAGCAATTCTTGAGGCAGGAATGTATGCGGCAAACGGAAGAGGTCGTCAGGCAGCTATTATGGTGGTCGTGCAGGATAAGGAAACGAGGGATCAGCTCTCTCGTATGAATGCCGAGATAATGCAGCGCCCCGATATGCCCGATCCCTTTTACGGTGCGCCAACAGTCGTTATAGTGCTTGCCGACAAGAACGTGGCGACCTATCTTGAGGACGGAAGCCTTGTTATGGGTAACCTTATGAATGCGGCTCACGCTATCGGTGTCGGCTCATGCTGGATACACCGCGCGCGAGAGGAGTTTGAGAGCGAGGAAGGCAAAGCGCTTCTTAAAAAATGGGGAATTGAGGGCGATTATGCGGGCATTGGACACTGTATCCTCGGATATGCCGACTGCGAGCTTCCTGCCGCAAAGCCGAGAAAAGAAAATTTTATATACAGAGTTTGATATGAAGATAATCACACTCACGCTTAACCCCGCCTTTGACAGTCATTGCAGTGCTGATAGCTTGCGGCTCGGTTGCGAGAATTTTGCAAGGATAGAGTCCTGTGAGGCGGGTGGAAAGGGGATAAATATTTCCCGCGCCCTCTCGTCGTACGGGATAGAGAGCCGCGCTGTTCTTCTTTTGGGCAAGGAAAATGGCGAACAGTTCAAGCGCGCTCTGCTTGACGATAGGATGTCCTGTTCTTTCTTTGAGACCGAGGGAAGAATACGCGAAAATATAACAATACACTCGAAGAACACTAGCGAAACAAGAATAAGCTTTGATGGATTTGAGGCGGGCGAGGACGATATGGCTCGTATAGAAGATCATATTGCCGACAAAATTGACAACGAAACCATACTGACCTTTACGGGAAGTCTGCCTGTCGGTATAAGTTCCGAGGCTTCGGTCGGATTTCTTAAAAGAATGAAAGAGAGGGGCGCGCGGATAGTTATTGACAGCCGCTCGCTTTCTCTTGACGATATACTTGCGGTAAAGCCGTGGCTGATAAAGCCGAACGAAGAGGAGATAGTCAATTATTCATCCTTGACGGTTTGTGATCTTGAGGGCGCAGCACGTGCGGCGAGCGAGCTTTTTCGGCGCGGTTATGCCGAGAACGTTATGATAAGCCTTGGTGCAAAGGGGGCAGTACTCGCGTGCCGCGACGGAGTGTTTGCCGTGCCTGCTCCGCATATCGATGTGCGCTCGACGATAGGCGCGGGAGATAGCTCTATCGCAGGATTTATCGCGGCGCATATTGAGGGCAAGGGGGCGCTTCGGTGCTTGAAGCTTGCCGTAGCCTTCGGCTCTGCCGCCTGCCTTTCCAGCGGTACAAAGCCACCCCAAAAAAAGGATATAAAGAAGCTTGCGAAAATAATAAAAAAGACCGTTTGAGCCTATGCAAAATTAGCGGTAAAATTGAATTTAGCCATCACGGTTTCGTGATGGCTTTTTCATATGCTTAAACCAAAGAAAAGCCCCGCGCGATGCGGGGCGAGAGATCACAATTATTCGTTTTCTAAATAGTTTAATAATGCTTGACCTTCCTCAAATAGCGATAATGCTTGAACTGCTGATTTTATATTAATGTCTGGGTATTCAAATTCTGCACTCCAATCTGCTTCTTCGGTTCTCTCTAAAAATCGCAATACCATAATTTTACCCAAAACTGCTTTTGCATAAATATCAGCATCGGTGCAATTTTCAACGATCATTTCATAATGGCGCAAAGAATTCTCAATTATCTCGTTGAAAAATTCACTACTGGGATTGTTCGATAGGTTCTCGTCAAATGCAAGTTGATACTCTGCAAAAGCTAACCACTCCAAATAATTAAAATCCATCGGATAAGCCAATACCGCTTCTTTTGCCCACCAATAGCTACCGCTATGATCTTGACCATTTCTATGTTTTTGCAATGCTGAGTTATATTTTTCCCTTGACAAATCGTCATCCGCCTCTTCTATTCCAAGCAACTCATCTGCGCTGATATTGAAAAGCTTTGTGAGTGGAGCGATCAGAGCAAGATCCGGATTTGTTAAACCACATTCCCATTTTGAAACCGCTTGATA
>JAZSIV010000031.1:0-2212 GCA_045533995.1 Eubacteriales bacterium | reverse complement strand
CTTTGAGCGCGACCGCCGCCGGTGGCGGATGAAGGAAGCGCGAAAAGCGTGAAAATAAAGCGTGTCGGACGTGTGATATATCTAAACGCCCGAGACGACTATATTTTCGAGTGGAAGGGGAGAAAACTTTTTGCAAAAGTTGTTACCTTTCTTTCGAGAAAGGTAACCCAAAGAACTTTGAATATGAGATTTTTCATTTAGAGAGAGTATATACAATAAAAAACATAATCCCTTAATTAAAAGCTTTTGAAAGAGGGGCACGGGGAGAAAACTTTTTGCAAAAGTTTTCTCCCCGCACTATCTCATCCAATCAATATTGCTTTTTTGCTGCTGTAAGAGTGTTTTTGAGCAGCATTGTAATAGTCATAGGGCCAACACCGCCGGGAACTGGGGTGATATATGAAGCCTTGGGCTCTACGTCCTTAAAATCAACGTCGCCCGTAAGCTTGCCTTCTGAGTTTCTGTTCATTCCGACGTCGATGACAACAGCGCCTTCCTTTACCATATCCGCTGTAAAGAAATCGGCTTTGCCTATTGCCGCCACAAGAATGTCGGCTCGACGGCAGACCTCTGCAAGATTTTTTGTTCTGCTGTGGCAGACGGTAACAGTTCCGTTTGCGTGGAGTAGAAGCATTGCCTGCGGTTTTCCCACGATATTGGAGCGTCCTACAACAACACATTCCTTGCCCGAAACATCTATTCCGCTTCTTTCAAGAAGCGCCATAACGCCCGCGGGAGTGCAGGGAAGAAAATCGTAATCTCCTATCATTATCTTTCCAACGTTGTAGGGATGAAATGCGTCTACGTCCTTTTTTGGATCTATTCGCAGAATTACCTCGTTCTCGTCAAGATGCTTCGGCAGAGGAAGCTGACAGAGTATACCGTTTATCTTTTTATCGTTATTGAGCTTGTCGATAAGCGCATTGAGCTCGTCCTGTGTAGTGCTTGCGGGAAGCTCGTAGACCTCGGAATAAAATCCGACCTCCTCGCAAGCCTTCTTTTTGTTTCTCACGTATACCTGCGATGCGGGATCTTCTCCTACGATCACCACGGCAAGCCCGGGAATAGATCTTCCCTTTGCCGCAAGCTCTGCCACCTCATTCTTTATCTCGGCTCTTATTGCTGCCGAAATTGCTTTTCCATCAATTATTTTTGCCATAATATCTACCTCTTAAATTATTCTTCGTCAAAAAGATTTTTTAGCTTGTCGGATATATCCGCCTCTTTTTCTTCGACTGTTTCTTCCGTAGCTTCGAGCTTCTCAGAAACGGCGGCTGTAGCTTCGTCATCTGCTGTGTGGGTGAATTTCGAATATGACGAAACATACTCGGTTTCGTACATTTTCTTTCTGCGAGCCTTTGAAAAATTGTAAATGAGAAGAACACTTCCTGTGACAAAGCAAATAAATCCTATCACCTGAGAAACTCTGAACACACCAATATATAGACTGTCGGTTCGAAGTCCCTCTATAAGCATTCTGCCAAAGCCGTACCAGGTAATATACATAAGGAATATCTGACCGTTAAATTTTTTCTTTCTGTAAAGGGCATTGATGATCAAAAATCCAACGAGATTCCAAAGAGATTCGTAGAGGAAGGTGGGATGATAGAATTTTGTTATCTCCACACCGTTTCCGTGCGAAAGCCCCATACGTATGAAGTAAAGGAACTCACTTTCGGCAATTATACCGCCGTGTGCCTCACCGTTAAAGAAGTTGCCCCATCTGCCGAGTATCTGACCTATCATAACGGCAGGAACTACCATATCGTATGCCTTTAAGACATTTATCTTTTTATATCGGCAAAATACGAAAATGGTTATAGCACCCGCAATTATCGCTCCGTATATCGCAAGCCCTCCGTTCCAGATGGCTATCATTTCAAGTAGACTGTCATATTCGTCAAGCGACATCAGCACGTAGAAAAGGCGAGCGCCGATAATAGCAAAGATTACCGTAAATAGTGCCATATCGAGAAGATCGTCAAACGAGATGCCTTCCTCTTTTGCGCGGTATGTGCAGTATGCTATTGCAAGGATAATGCCTATCGTTATAATAATGCCATACCAACGAACGGCGATGCCGTTTCCTATCGGTATCGTGAAGGCTACCTTGTTTACCGAAAAGGCATCTATTCCGATGCCGGGAAAAGAAATATTTACCATACAGTAAAACCTCCGGAAAATTGTTCTATGGGAGAAACTATAGAGAGCA
>JAZSIV010000016.1:0-12970 GCA_045533995.1 Eubacteriales bacterium | reverse complement strand
GAACTTCACGACGACGTTGATTATGAGAACACAGAGGGACTTGTTGATGACGGTATACTTGATTCGCTTGACACGGTAACGCTTGTCACCGAGATAAACGATAAGTTTGACGTATCTATACCCCCCGAGGAGATAATCCCCGAGAATTTTAATTCGGCAAAGGCACTCTGGGAGCTCATCTGCCGACTTGACGAGGAATAAAAGTAATAAATAATAAAATTGAGGAGCGAAAATGCTTTTTACATCCTATGAATTTATCGCTTTTCTTTTGCTGACTTTTTTCATTTATTATATAATGCCCAAAAAGGTGCAATGGGTAGTGCTGCTTTGCGCGAGCTACGTTTTCTACTTCTTCGCGGGAGCAGAATATCTTTTGTTTATTCTCGCAACCACACTGATATCTTGGGCGACGGGACTTATTATGTCGCGTATGGGCGAGAAGGCGAACGAATACCTTGATAGCCACAAGGAAGAAATGGACAAGGAGGCAAGAAAGGCATATAAGGCGCAGAGCAAGAAAAAGAAGTTTTCCGTTTTGTGCGCGGGGCTTTTTCTCGGCTTCGGAATTCTTGCCGTTCTTAAATATACGGGCTTTACGCTTGTAAACGTCAACGCGCTGCTGCACGCCTTCGGTGCGAAGACCGAGCTTGCCGTGCCCACGTTGCTTCTTCCTCTCGGAATCTCATTCTACACCTTTCAGAGTATGGGATATCTTATCGACGTTTACAGAGGAAAGGCGGAGGCAGAGAAGAATGTTCTGAAATTTGCCCTTTTCGTCTCATTCTTCCCACAGCTTATCCAAGGACCTATCTCGCGGTTTGGCGACCTTGCAGGACAGCTTTTTGTACCCCATAAATTTAACGGCACCGTATTTTTTTCGGGACTTCAGAGAATTCTGTGGGGATATTTCAAAAAGCTTGTTATAGCCGACCGCATACTTATTCCGATGCGCGTGCTTCTCGGCGGAGAGGGTGGCATTGAATACAACGGCGCGTATACCGTACTGCTTATACTTATTTATTCGGTTGAGATATATGCCGACTTCACGGGCGGTATCGATATAACTATAGGTATTGCCGAGGCGATGGGAATTAAGCTCAAGGAAAACTTTAACCATCCCTTTATCTCGAAATCCACAAAGGAATACTGGAACAGATGGCATATCACGATGGGGTCGTGGTTTACCGATTACGTTTTCTATCCCTTGTCGGTCTCACGTCCTATGCAGGCAGTCTCAAAAAAGAGCAGAAAGCTTTTTGGCAACTCAATAGGAAAAAGAATCCCTGTGTATATTGCCACGATAGCAACTTGGTTTTTAACGGGTCTGTGGCACGGCGCGGCTTGGAACTTTATTGTGTGGGGACTCTTAAACTGCCTTGTGATACTTGTGTCACAAGAGCTCGAGCCTCTGTATAAAAAATTCAGAACGGCGTGTCCTCGTCTTGTTGCATCAAAGCCATATGGCGCATTTATGATAGTGCGTACTTTTTTGCTTATGGGGCTTATCCGTTCGCTTGACTGCTACCGTAACGTCCCCACCACCTTTAAGATGTGGGGCTCGATGTTCACAGTCAACAACTGGGCGCAGATGCTTGGCGGCGGACTTGACGATATAGGCTTTGATATATCAAACAGCGTTATAATTATCGCGGCAACGCTTGTTGTGTTCGCAGTTAATTACGTTTCAATCAAGAGGGGCGGAGACTTGCGCGAAAAGCTTTGCGAGCGT
This sequence comes from Eubacteriales bacterium, assembly GCA_045533995.1. Classification (GTDB taxonomy): domain Bacteria; phylum Bacillota; class Clostridia; order Oscillospirales; family CAG-272; genus HGM12713. The sequence goes on along the minus strand of JAZSIV010000016.1, from coordinate 11,241 downwards.
CCTTGGCTGAATTTCTCGCTGTTTGCGCTCGTTTTTGTAGCGATAATTTTGTTCGGCGCTTACGGCGTCGGATATGACGCGTCCGATTTTATTTACGGACAATTTTAATTTTTTGGTGTGATAAAATAATGAAGAAGAAATTTTTTGCAGCACTGTCTGTTGTGCTTGCCGCGCTTGCGGTGCTCGCTCTGTTGCAGATGCTCGTTATGCCAAAATACATAAGCAACCGAGAGGGCAGGCTTGTTCGCGAATATTATTCGCAGGCAGGGAATAACGACGTGCTATTCCTTGGTGACTGCGAGGTGTATGAGAGCTTTATACCTGCGGTTCTTTGGGAAAAGTATGGCATATCCTCATATGTTCGCGGAAGCTCGCAGCAGCTTGTCTGGCAGTCCTATTATCTGCTTGAAGAGATGCTCAGGTACGAAAAGCCTAAGGCTGTTGTTTTTAACGTCTACGCAATGAAGTACGGAGAGCCGCAGAATAATGCATACAACAGAATGACGCTTGACGGAATGAAGTGGTCGCCCTCAAAGGTGGGCGCGATAAACGCGTCTATGACAGAGGACGAGAGCTTTATCGAATATCTCTTTCCAATATTGCGATTTCATTCGAGAATAACCGAGCTTGGCAGTGAGGATATAAAATACCTTTTCGGCGCGCCCGAAGTGTCGGACAGCGGATATCTTATGCAGACGGCCATTGAGCCTATGACGAGCGAGCGCGAGGGGGACGACCTTTTTGATTACACTCTTCCGAAAACGGCTTTTGATTATCTTGACAAAATGAGGGAGCTGTGCGAGAAAAACGGTGCCGAGCTTATACTCATAAAAGCCCCCACAAATCACTGGAAATTCTGGTGGTATGACGAGTGGGACTCGCAGATCACGGAATATGCCGAGGAGAACGGACTTGATTATATCAATTTCATACCGCTGTGTGATGAGATAGGTATTGATTGGTCGCGCGACACCTATGACGGTGGAATGCACCTTAACGTTTACGGTGCGGAAAAGCTGACCGAATATTTCGGAGAGATACTGTCACGCGAGTATGGAATAGAGAACAGGCAGACCGAAACTGAGCTCGCATCAGCTTGGGAAGAGCGTGTATCGGCTTATTACGATAGAAAAAGCTCGATGGAATAATTTATAAAAATGGGGGATAATATATAATGAAAAAAATTTTAGCACTCTTTATGGCACTTTTGCTGATTTTTTCTTTGGCAGCTTGTACCGATAGCGGTGACGATAATAACGATAACCTGAAGGCAAACTTCTTTTTGATGTATAACGGTGAAAAGATTGAGATAGGAGCTGATGCAAAGACTCTTATGCCCAAACTTGGAGCATATACCTCGGAGGACGGAGAGGCTTGCGGTACGGGAGAAAAGGACGTTATATACAGTTTGTCAGGCATAGAGATAGAGACGCACGTAAGCGGCGAGAGCGAAAAAGTAAGACAGATAAAGCTTCTTGATGACAGCCATACTACCTTTGAGGGAGTTACCATAGGCTCAACGCGAGATGACGTTATAGCGACTTACGGAAAAGACTATACCGAGGGCTCGGGCGGTGCTATCCGTTACGTTGGAGAGGATACCGCGATCGAATTTCACTTCGGTATGGCAGGCAACGTTTCTAACATTTATATTAAAAGAAAGTGAAATTAGCACTGTTCATAAATAATTAACAAAAATTATTTTTAAAAAACCTTGACAAAAGGCTTTGAAAGTGGTAAATTTTATACAGTGGTTAGCACTTAAAACACAAGAGTGCTAAAAACAATAAAATTTATCTTGTCAAAGCCTTTTGTTTTTTGTATAAGAGTGCGGCGCGGGGGAAAGGGTATGAGCGAGTTCGATGTTTTACGACGATTTGAGCGAGAGAAAGAAAGTAATTCTTAAAGCTGTTGTGGAAGCGCATATCGAGGGCGGAGAGCCTGTCGGATCAAAGTATATCGTACAGAACAATCTGCTCAGCTGTTCGTCGGCTACCATAAGAAATGAAATGGCAGAGCTTGAACAGATGGGATATCTCGAACAGCCTCACACTTCGGCAGGAAGAGTGCCAAGTGAGCTTGGTTACAGATTCTACGTCGATTCGCTTGTCAACCAATACGAGACCGCGACAAGAGAGGTAGTACAGGTCAATCAGCTTCTCAAATCAAAAATGAGCGAGATAGACCAGATACTTGAAAGCGCGTCGCGTCTTGCGTCAAAGCTGACAAATTACACGGGAATTGCAATAAAACCCAAAGCGTCGGCGGTTTCGATGTCGCGTTACGAGGTCATAGCACTTGACCAAAACAATTTTGCCGTGGTAATGATCACTTCTCACGGAACGGTCAAGACCAAAAAGGCAAAGACGAGCGAGCCATTTGGGGAAGAAGCTGCGCAAAAGCTTACGGCACTGCTCAACGCATCGCTTTGCGGACTGTCGGCAGAGATGATAACTCTTCCGATAATCATACAGATAGAAAAGGCGATGGGTAATGAGGGATTTATGGTAAATCCCGCCGTAAAATGTATTTACGACGTTATGAGCGAGATAGACGGGGGCGAGCTTCGCTACTCGGGCATAAATAATCTTTTGAATTATCCCGAATATTCGGACACCCAACAGCTTGGAAAGCTGCTCGGAACCCTTGAGGATCAGGACGAGATACTGAACCTTGTGTCCGATGCCGCAGGCGATGACATAAACGTTTTGATAGGTTCGGAGAGCTCAGTTAAGGTAATGAACAATTCGTCGCTCGTATTCAAGCCTATCAAAAAGAACGGAAGAACAGTCGGTGTGATCGGAGTTCTCGGACCGCTTCGAATGGATTACAAGAACGTTCTTCGAACGATAGACGAGATCGGCGGAAGCATCTCGGATATGATCGGAGAGAGCAGGGAGCTTAAGAAAGGAGATAATGATGACGGATAATATTAAAAACGATATTGCTGAAGAGACCGAGGAGGTCGTTTCGGAAAACGAGGAAAACGAGGTAACGGCAGAGGCGGCAGAGAGTGCCGAGGCTGATACCGATGACGGAGAAAAGGTATCGCGTTCCGATAAGAAAAAGGTAAAGAAGCTTGAAGCTGAGCTTGAGAAAAAGGAAAAGGAAATAGCGGAGAGTGAGCAGAAGCTCGCCGAGGCAAACGATAAATATATGAGACTTTTTGCCGAGTATGAGAACTTCAGAAAGAGAACGGCAAAGGAAAAGGAAGGCATATATTCCGACGCATATATCGACGCGCTGACACAGATACTTCCTATTCTTGATAACCTTGAGCGCGCGGCAAATTACGAGGGGGCGGATGCAGCTTCTCTTGCCAAGGGGCTTGAGCTTACACTTAAGAGCTTTTGCGACACCTTCGCAAAAATGGGCGTGAGCGAGATCGAGGCAAAGGGAAAGACCTTTGACCCTAATCTTCACAACGCGGTTATGCATGTAGATGACGAAAGCTTTGGGGAGAGCGAGGTCGTCGAGGTCTTTGCCAAGGGATATATAAGAGGCGATAAGGTGCTTCGTCATTCAATGGTAAAGGTAGCAAACTAATAGGGAAATAATTTAAATCAAAATAAAAAATAATTATACAACAAATAATAATTAATGAAACAATAACCCAAGGAGGAATTTATTATGGGAAAAATAATTGGTATAGATTTAGGTACAACAAACTCTTGCGTAGCAGTATTTGAGGGAGAGGCAAGCGTTATCCCCAATCCCGAAGGCGCGCGTACAACACCTTCTGTAGTAGCATTCTCAAAGACAGGTGAGAGAATGGTCGGTCAGGTTGCAAAGCGTCAGGCTATAACCAACCCCGACAGAACAGTTATCAGTATCAAGCGTGAGATGGGTACTGCATACAAGAAGACTATCGACGGAAAGACATATACTCCTCAGGAGATCTCCGCTATGATCCTTCAGAAGCTCAAGGCTGATGCAGAGGCATATCTCGGTGCGCCCGTATCGCAGGCGGTAATCACCGTTCCCGCATACTTCTCGGACGCACAGAGACAGGCAACAAAGGATGCAGGTAAGATCGCAGGACTTGAGGTCCTCCGTATAATCAACGAGCCTACGGCTGCAGCTCTTGCTTTCGGTATGGATAAGGAAAACGATCAGAAGATAATGGTATTCGACCTTGGCGGCGGTACATTCGACGTTTCCCTGCTCGAGATCTCGGACGGTGTTTTCGAGGTTCTTGCAACAGCAGGTAACAACAAGCTCGGCGGAGATGACTTTGACCAGAGGATCATCAACTGGATCGTTACAAAGTTCAAGAACGAGAACGGCGTTGACCTCAGCGGCGACAAGATGGTAATGCAGAGAGTTAAAGAAGCTGCAGAGAAGGCAAAGATCGAGCTTTCGGGTATGCCCACAACCGATATAAACCTTCCCTTTATCACAGCAACCGCAAACGGACCTCTTCACTTCGAGGCAACACTTACAAGAGCAGAGTTTGAGAAGCTCACAGCAGATCTCGTTGAAGCAACAATGGGCCCGACAAAGCAGGCTCTTGCAGACTCGGGACTTACAGCTTCGCAGATCGACAAGGTGCTTCTCGTCGGTGGTTCTACAAGAATTCCCGCGGTTCAGGAAGCAGTTAAGAAGTTCACAGGAAAAGAGCCCTTCAAGGGAATCAACCCCGATGAGTGCGTAGCTCTCGGTGCGGCAATTCAGGGTGGAGTTCTCGGCGGAGATGTTAAAGACCTCCTCCTTCTCGACGTAACACCCCTTTCTCTCGGTATCGAGACAATGGGCGGTGTATTCAACAGAATTATTGACAGAAACACAACTATCCCCGTAAAGAAGAGCCAGATCTACTCCACAGCAGCAAATAACCAGACCTCTGTTGAGATCCACGTTCTTCAGGGTGAGCGTGAGATGGCTGCATACAATACAACGCTCGGCAGATTCGTTCTTGACGGAATCACTCCCGCACCCCGCGGAATTCCTCAGATCGAGGTAACCTTTGACATCGACGCTAACGGTATCGTAAACGTTACCGCCGTTGATAAGGGAACGGGTAAGGAGCAGCACATCACTATCACTTCTTCGACAAATATGTCGCAGGAGGATATAGACAAGGCAGTAAAGGATGCAGAGAAGTTTGCTGAGGAAGATAAGAAGCAGAAGGAAGCTGTTGAGGTTAAGAACCGCGCAGATTCTCTCGTATATCAGAGCGAGAAGACACTTGAGGAGCTTGGTGATAAGATCACAGATGCTGATAAGGAGCCAGTAAAGGCTGCTATTGAAAAGCTCAAAGCAACTATGAATTCGGGAGATACAGAGGCTATCAAGGCTGACACAGAGGCTCTTGAAAAGTCTTTCTATGCGATTTCGGAGAAGATCTACGGTCAGCAGCAGGCGGGCGCGCAGGGCTTTGATCAGGGTGCTGATCAGAATCAGGGCGGCGACGGAACCTACTACAATGCTGATTACGAGGATAAGACCGATAAGTAATAAAATCAATACTGCGGGAAAGGGTCAAAAAGCCCTTTCCCGCGAAAGCGTATAAAACTACTTATAAGAGCCGCGAGTGCGGCATGGGGGAACTATGGCAGATAAGCGAGACTATTATGAGGTGCTCGGACTACAAAAAAATGCAGATGATACGGCTATAAAAAAGGCTTACCGTTCGCTTGCAAAGAAATATCACCCCGATATGAATCCCGGAAACAGTGAAGCCGAGGTCAAGTTCAAGGAAGTGAACGAGGCTTACGAGGTGCTGTCCAATCCCGAAAAGAAGGCGAAGTACGATCAGTTCGGACATGCTGCCTTTGATCCTGCGGCAGGTGCCGGGGGTGGATACGGCGGCTTCGGCGGCTTCTCGGATTTCGGAGATCTCGGGGATATTTTCGGAAGCTTTTTCGGAGGCGGTTTCGGTTCTTCTTCGCAGAGAAGAAACGGTCCGATGAGAGGCGAAGATATTTCGGCAAGAGTAACTATAAGCTTTGAGGAAGCCGTATTCGGTGTTAAAAAGGATATTTCATATAACAGAATACAGAAATGCTCCGAATGTGACGGAAGCGGTGCAGAAAAAGGAACACATGCCGAGACCTGTACGGCTTGCGGAGGAAGCGGACAGAGAAGAGTCACGCAGCGTATAGGTGGAATGACCTTCCAGAATACTACTACCTGTGACGCTTGCAGAGGTAAGGGAAAGATAATCAAGAGTCCCTGCTCTAACTGTCGCGGAACGGGATACGTAAAGGTCACTAAAAATCTCTCGGTTAATATCCCATCGGGAATTGACGATGGCGAGAGGATCGCTCTCCGCGGACAGGGAAGCGATGGAAGAAACGGCGGACCTGCGGGAGATCTTATAATCACCGTAAACGTTCGCAGACACAGTATCTTCGAGCGCGATGGATATAACATATATTGCGACGTTCCGATAACGGTATCAGAAGCAGTTCTCGGTGCGGAGATAGACGTTCCCACCTTGGAGGGAAACGTAAAATATACGATACCCGAGGGAACACAGCCCGGAACAAGCTTTACACTTAAGCAGAAGGGTGTACCCTACGTAAACAATCCGAACAAGAGGGGCGATCTTCGCTTCACCGTTTCGGTAGAGATCCCCAAGAGTCTCAGCGAAAAGCAAAAGGACAAAATGAGGGAGTTTGCCGATGCGTGCGGAGAGAGCAATTACTCGAAGAAGAGCGGATTTTTCAAGCGTATATTTGAAAAAAAATAATTTTAGAGTTAAAAACGGCTCGCTAACATAAAATAGGCGAGCCGTTTTAAGCAATGGAGGAAAAATGGACAAGGATTACGTATGTGAGGACTGGGGAGAAGAAGCTGAGTGGACACAGATAAAGGTAACTGTGAAGCTTGAAAAGCTTGACGAGCTTTGCGCTGTGATGAGCATGGTAAGTAATTATCTCCAGATAGAGGATTACAGCGATATAGATCTTAAGACCTGTTACGGTGATCTTATTGACGAGAGCATACTCAATGCCGACAAGACGATAGCGTCGGTGTCGGTCTATCTTGCGGGCAAGGGACATTCGGATACGGTCACATATATTCGTTCAAGGCTTGACGAGCTTTCTATCGAAGGCAGGATAGAGGTCAACGGAGTAAATGAAGAGGATTGGGCAAACTCCTGGAAGGAATACTACAAGCCTCTTAAGATAGGCGAGAAGATAGTTATCGTTCCCGCTTGGGAGAAGTATAACGCGTCCGAGGGCGAACTTATTGTTAAAATGGATCCCGGAATGGCTTTCGGCACGGGAAATCACGAAACTACAAGACTTGTTATCGGAATGCTCGAAAAATACGTTCAGGGCGGCGAGCGTGTGCTTGACGTCGGATGCGGAAGCGGAATTCTTGCCATCTGTGCCTCAAAGCTTGGCGCGGGAATGTGCCGAGCATACGATATAGACCCCGTTGCCGTCAAGGTGGCGAGAGACAATATCGCGGAAAGCGGACTTGACAATATCACATGTGACACCTCTGACCTGCTTCGACAGGTGGACAAGCACGACGGTGGATATGATATAATCTGCGCGAATATCGTTGCCGACATCATAATCAGAATGGTGCCCGATATTTCTCCGTATATGAATGACGGTGCCGTTATTCTTGCATCGGGTATAATCGAGGAGAGAGCCGATGACGTAATAGCTTGCTTTAGCGAGCACGGATATTATGTCGCCGATAAGATGATAGAGAACGGTTGGTGTGCCCTTGCGGTCAAAAAGCTCAAATAAAGAGGTTTTATTATGCCAAGATTTTTTATAAGACAAGAGCAGATAGAAAACGACGTGTTATATATAAGGGGCGATGATGCACGCCATATAGCACGCTCACTTAGAATGGCTGTCGGCGAGGCAGTTACCGTCTGCGATATGCAGGGTATCGAATACGAATGTACTCTTGACGCTATCACCGATGAGGAGGTGAGGGCAATAATTAATTCGAGCAAGGCATCGGAAAATGAGCCTCTTTGCTTTGTAAGGCTCTTTCAGGCGCTTCCTAAAGGCGATAAGCTTGATACGGTTATACAAAAGGCAGTTGAGTGCGGTGTCGGCGAGATCATTCCCTTTGAAAGCGAGAGATGTATAGTTCGTATAAAGGCAGATGCCGAGGATAAAAAGCGCGTAAGACGACAGCGCATCGCCGAGGAAGCGGCAAAGCAGTGCGGCAGAAGCGTTATCCCCGAAGTGAAATCGTCGGTCAGCTTTGCACAAATGCTTGATCTTTCGTCAAAAAGTGATATAACGCTGTTCTGCTATGAGGGGGAAGGCACCGAGCCTTTGGGCAAAATGCTCAAAAATATAGCACAAATGAACAAAGAGAAAAAAGGTATCAGTATTTCTGTCATTATAGGAAGCGAGGGAGGCTTCTCGTTATGTGAAGCCGAACAAGCCAAAAATGCAGGATTTTCGTTGATTGGACTGGGAAAAAGAATACTCAGAACAGAGACGGCTCCCGTATTCGTTTTGTCATCTTTGGTCTGTTTTACAGAACTGATGTGAGGTATATTTTGTTCTTGAATTTGGTGTCAGTCAGCTGAAATTGGGGTTTTTAACCTTTAATTTGCCCAAAAGTATAAAAAAAAAGGATATTTTTTATAAAAAATATTGAAAACCCTATTGAAAAATCACAAAAAGTATATTAAAATATAAGAAAGTATATACACTTTTTGTCAAATTAATCAAAACGAGGGGAATTTTTATGTCAAACAGATTATTTCAGGGCGTAATATATCAGATGAAGGACGCTTTTGACAGAATTATTGGTGTTATAGATGAAAACGGCGTTGTAATATCCTGTTCCGATCTCAATAAGATGGGCGATATAAGACAGGGTGTTCGCGAAGAGCTTTCTTTCTCCAATGAGGTTGCTGTGATCGACGGATATACTTACCGTTATCTTGGTGCAGGAGCAAAGAGCGAGTACATAGTTTTTGTTGAGGGCGATGACAAAATGTCCGAGAAGATGACAAAGCTTCTCGCGGTATCTCTCGGAAATATCAAGAGTCTTTACGACGAAAAGTATGACAAGGGATCGTTTATCAAGAATATCATTCTCGATAACATTCTCCCGAGTGATATATATATAAAGTCCAAAGAGCTTCATTTCAACACCGAGGAATCAAGAATCGTTTTCCTCATCAAGTTCTTTGGCAAGACAGATATGATGCCTTTCGAGATGCTCCAGAATATGTTTCCTGACAAGTCCAAGGATTACGTCATCAGCGTAAGCGAGCAGGACGTTGTTCTTGTAAAGGAAGTTAAACGCGGGACAGACGTTAAGGAGATCGAGAAGATAGCTGTAAATATTACAGACACTCTCTCCACAGAGTTCTATACAAAGGTCGCTATCGGTATTTCTACCGTTGTTGACAACATAAAGGATCTTACAAAGGCTTATCAGGAGGCTCAGGTAGCGCTTGAGGTAGGTAAGGTATTCGAAACAGAGAAGAATATCATCAGCTACGAAAATCTCGGTATAGGAAGACTTATATACCAGCTTCCCACAACACTTTGCGAGATGTTTTTGCAGGAGGTATTCAAGAAGGGAAATCTTGATTCCCTTGACAGAGAAACGCTTATGACCATTCAGTGCTTCTTTGAAAACAATCTTAACGTTTCCGAAACGTCGAGAAAGCTTTTCGTTCATAGAAACACTCTCGTTTACAGACTTAAAAAGATCCGCAAGCTCACAGGTCTTCATCTGCGCGAATTTGAGCACGCGATCACCTTCAAGGTTGCGCTTATGGTTAAGAAATATCTTAACTCAAAGCCTGCAAAATTTTAACATAAGGACAAGCCTTTCGGTATAATATAATATTGCGAAGGCAGACATATACGGCTTGAGGTAATACCTCGGAGCAAGCTGTGGAGGTGCTGATAGTTATTTCAGCACCTCCGCGGTGTGTTACTTGTAGAGTATCTGCTTTTCGACTTTTCTATTTTATCAGAAAAAACTAACAGGGGTTAAGGAAATGTCGGAAGAAAACAAAAATATAAATAACGACGGGGAGCATATCGGATCCGGAGAAGAGCAAGGCGAAGAGAAGGAATACAAGTATTTTTTTGCTGCGAGCTCGGACACGACGGAGCCGTATGGTGAGCCCATTAAGAAAAAAGAAAGAAAAATATCGCTCGGAGCATATATCGTATCAAGCATAGCATTGATCCTTGCCGCGGTCATGATTACTTGGAGCGTTGCGCAAAATTCGTACAGAAGAATGTTTGCGGATGCACTTGGAAACGGAATTATCAATTCCTCTGCTGCCGACTTTGATGAGCTTGCGCTGCTTGACAGCCTGTTTGAAGATCTTGCATATTACGATCTTGACGATGAGGTGCTCCTTGAGGCTGTGCTCAAGGGCTACGTCAATGCAACGGGTGACAGATATGCCGAGTATTATACGGCAGAGGAATATAAAGCTCTTATATCCGATTCCGCAGGCAATACAGAGGGCATAGGAATAACTATAATTTATACCACCGTCGATATTGGCGGACGCGAGTATAAGGTCATAAAGGTTGTAAGCGTTATGCCCGAAAGTCCCGCGCTTGCGGCAGGTGTGAAGATAGGAGATCTGATCTTTTATTCGGGAACAGACAAGGAAACGCGGGAAAGCGTTGATAGTCTTGGATATGATATGGCACTTCAAAAGCTTCGCGGGGAGGCTGGAACGTACGCTGATTTTACAGTGTTCAGAGCTAAAGACGACGGAAGCTTTGAGGAAATACCTTTCAGTGTAAAAAGAGAGCACATTGAGACCGAGAGCGTGATGTATCACGTTTGCAAGACCGATGAGAGTATTGGAGTCGTAAGGATAACACAGTTTGATCTTGCTACACCGCAGCAGTTCTCAAGGGCAGTTGACGCGCTGCGCGCAGAGGGTATCGAAAAATTTGTTTTTGACGTAAGATATAACGGCGGCGGTGACCTCAGATCTATCGTTGCGGTGCTTTCGTATTTTCTTGATGAAGGACAGACGATAATATCGACTGTTGATAAAGATGGAATGTCAAAAACAACTAAGGTTCAAGTTATAGATTCTTATAAAGGAAATAGTGCACCGTGTAATGTGAGCGCGAGCGATATCGGAAAATATAAGGATCTTGAGGTTGCGGTTCTTTGTAACGGTTCGACTGCAAGTGCGGCAGAGCTTTTCGTTGCAAATTTCAGAGACTATAAGCTTGGAAAGACTGTTGGAGTTACCACGTACGGAAAGGGAAGTATGCAGAGCATAATTTCTCTTGAGTATTTTGGATATGA
>JAZSIV010000115.1:0-6121 GCA_045533995.1 Eubacteriales bacterium | reverse complement strand
ACTTGACCTCTTCCTGAATCTTTGCTGCAATATCGCGAGCAATGATCTTCATTCCGTCGTCATTGACCTCCTCGGGCTTGACCATAACTCTGATCTCTCGACCTGCCTGAACTGCAAACGCCTTATCAACGCCGCCAAATTCCTTAGCGATCTCCTCGATCTTTTCAAGTCTCTTGATGTAGTTTTCAAGATCCTCACGGCGTGCGCCCGGTCTTGCCGCAGAAATTGCATCTGCCGCCTGAACGATAACTGCCGTAATTGTTTTTGCATCAACGTCTCCGTGATGCGCTTCAATTGCGTGGATAACCTCGCGGCTCTCCTTATATCTCTTAACGAGATTTACTCCAAGCTCTACGTGAGAGCCTTCCATTTCGTGCGTCTGTGCTTTACCGATATCATGAAGCAATCCGGCACGCTTTGCCACAGTGCTGTCAACTCCAAGCTCATCTGCTATCATACCCGCAATAAGAGCGACCTCGATAGAATGCTTGAGAACGTTCTGTCCGTAGCTTGTTCTGAATTTTAGTCTTCCGAGCATTTTTATAAGCTCGGGATTGATACCGTGGATACCAACGTCAAAGGTAGCTCTCTCGCCTGCCTGCTTGATAGTTGCCTCCACTTCCTTGGCTGCCTTTTCAACAGTTTCCTCAATTCTTGAGGGATGGATTCTTCCGTCCGAAATAAGCTTTTCAAGTGCGATGCGCGCGGTCTCTCTTCTTATGGGATCAAATCCCGAAAGGGTTATCGCCTCGGGCGTATCGTCGATGATAAGCTCAATACCCGTCAGCTTTTCAAGCATCTGAATGTTTCTTCCCTCGCGGCCTATGATTCTTCCCTTCATATCTTCACTCGGGAGAGATACGACCGAGATCGTTGTTTCGGCAACGTGATCTGCCGCACAACGCTGAATTGCAAGAGAAATTATGTTCTTTGCCTTATCGTCAGCTTCTTCCTTGAATTGCTCTTCAAGCTCAATAAGTCTTTGTGCAAGCTCGTGCTTGATCTCAGACTCAACTCTTGAAAGCAGCTCTTCCTTTGCTTCTTCCGCTGATATACCCGAAATATTTTCAAGTATCTTCAACTCCTTCTGAAGAAGATCGTTGATCTGATCGCGAAGAGCATCGTTTTCCTTGAGCTTTTTCTCAAGCTGTTCGTTCTTCTTTTCAAGTGTTTCGGACTTCTTATCGAGATTTTCTTCCTTTTGAGCTATTCTTCTTTCCTGGCGAGAAATTTCGCTTCGTCTTTCCTTAAGCTCTTTTTCAGCTTCGTTTCTCTGGCGAAGTATTTCTTCTTTAGCACTGATAAGAGCTTCTTTCTTTGCGGTTTCTGCTTCTTTTTGTGCATCTGCCTTGATCTTGGAAGCTTCAAGCTTTGCCGATCCGATTCTCTTTTCGGATATTGTCTTACGTATAATTATTCCGAGAACAACACCGAGCAGCATTCCTGCAACGGCGCCAATTACACCACAAATTATCCCCATATAGCACCTCCTTCTTTTTTATTAAAATTTCTTATATATCACATTAATGGATAAAAAATCACATTTATGAGCATACATATATATTTTACACAATTAAAGGTCCATTGTCAAGGGATTTAGGCAAACAAAGGCAAAAAAAGGGGCTTTTTTCTTATAATTCCTACATATATTATATATAAATGCAAATAAACCGAGGGGATATCCCCTCGGTTTATTTATGTGTTGACCCACCGGACCGTGTGATGAGAATAGAGAAACCCTGCTATGGCAAGGCGGTGTCCTATCCGTCACTTTACTGCTCCCAACATCCTGTCATATTCGTCGAGACAAGTCAATCGAGGTATATGCAGGGAGGTCTGCAAACCGTTTCGGAACTCTATTTCGGACTCCTTTTTCTATTTGTAGGTTTTTTATGCCCATCATCACGCGTCAAGCAGGCTGATTGATTAGGTTTTCCTTACCTTTCTTGAAAGAAAGGTAAGCCAAAGAACTTCCTGTCGTGAAAGATTTATTAACTCTTTATTCTCCGTCTACGGAAGTCCACATTTATCACCGTCTTTTTCTTGAAAGAAAGGTAAGCCAAAGAACTTTCAGACAAATTTTATGCTGACAAACCAATAATTTTCGCTAAGAATTTAGTAAAACGTTATTTATTTGTGAATTTGCTAAAAAAGTTTTTGAAGGTCAAGGAAACTTTTTTCAAAAAGTTTCCTTGGAAAACACCTTTTATTCAGCAGACTGATCCTCTTCCTTTGCATCGTAATCTATCTCCTGAGAGAAAAGATCGTCGAAGTAATCAGCAATATTGTCAAATTCCTCGTCATCATCGATTGAAACGAGCATCTCCTCGCCGTCCTCAACTACCGACTTAAGGATAGTATATTCATAGAACTCTCCGTTATCGTCGCTCTCGGCAGGGATCATTGCGTAATACTTTGTACCGTTCATCTCACACTGACCGATCATCTCAAACTCGAGCTCATTTCCCTCTTCGTCTGTAAGGGTATAATAATCATTGCTCATCATATTTTCATCCATTAGTATATCTCCTTTTTACTTGTTATATCCTTGAATATATTTTATCCTATAATTGCCTTTGTGTCAACAGATTTGACAATTATTTTGCTCAAATCATTTCAAGAAAAATCTAACATTTCCGACAAAATATAACTGCTGACAAAGAAGCCCTTATCGCTAAAAGCACACCTATTTTCATCAAGCAGTATATGTCCGCTTTTTTCGAAGCGAGACACGCACGGAAAGACCTCACAAAAATCGCGTCCGAATTTATCAAAAAACTCTGCAAGTGAGATGCCCTTTGCAAGTCGCATTCTTAACATCACATACTCGCGCATAATTTCATCGCCAACTATCTTTTCACTTTGAGAAATGCGATGATCTCCCGATGCAAACGCTCTGACGTTATCGGAGAAGGCAAATCTTTCACCCATAAAATATGAGTGTGCAGACGCGCCGAAGCCAATATAATCGTATCCCAGCCAATATCTCATATTGTGTCTCGACTCTCTTTGAGGCTTTGAAAAATTACTTATCTCGTATTTTTCATATCCGTATTCCTTAAGGATCGACGAGCACATCATATACATTTCGTATTGAGTATCATCATCGGGCAATATAAGACTGCTGCCCATTTTACCGTACGGAGTTCTTTCTTCAACCTTTAAGCAATACGTTGAAATATGCTCGGGAGAGATTTTGGCAAGCTCTTTTATAGATTGCAGGAAGCTCTCCATCGTCTGCTGAGGAATTCCGTACATAAGATCGGCGCTTATATTGTTAAATCCTGCGTCTCGCAGATGAGCATAAGTTCTCAAAAAATCCCCATACCCGTGTATTCTGCCAAGGGCCTTCAGCTCATCGTCGTTCGCGCTTTGAAGTCCGATGCTCATTCTGTTTATACCACTTTTTCGCAGATCGGAAAAATAGCTCTCTGAACCCGTTGCGGGATTACATTCACAGCTTATTTCGACGTTGCTCGAAAAAGCATATTTCTTAGCGCATTTATTGATGATCTCATCTATCTGTCGAGCTGACATAACGGTTGGTGTACCGCCGCCGAGATAGATCGTGTCAACCTCATAATCGACCGCCCTCTCGGACATATCGCCAATGCACCTTAAAAGCGAGCTATGATACTCTGAAATAAGCTCGGGATCTGCCTTTGGAAGCGAGCAAAAGTCGCAATAAAGACATTTTTGCTTGCAGAACGGAACGTGTATATAAAGACCTAAGCTTTGCTTTTTCTTTCCGCTCTTCTCCATATCAGTTATCATCGTCAAGCTTAAGGACCGCCATAAATGCCTCGGGTGAAACCTGAACAGAGCCGAGCTGACGCATCTTCTTCTTACCTTCCTTCTGCTTTTCAAGCAGCTTTTTCTTTCTCGTGATATCGCCGCCGTAGCACTTTGCAAGAACGTCCTTTCTCATTGCCTTTACAGTTTCACGAGCAATGATCTTTGAGCCTATTGCCGCCTGTATCGGAACTTCGAAAAGCTGACGCGGTATATTATCTTTAAGCTTTTCAGCTATCTTTCTTGCTCTGCCGTATGCCTTTTCCTCGTGTACTATAAACGAAAGTGCATCGACCTGCTCACCGTTAAGAAGAAAGTCGAGCTTTACAAGCTTACTTGCAACGTAATCGCCAAGCTCATAGTCAAGCGACGCGTATCCGCGCGAACGGCTCTTGAGCGCGTCAAAGAAATCGTAAATTATCTCGTTAAGAGGCAGATCGTAATGAAGCTCAACACGGGTAGTATCGATATACTTCATATCAATGAAGGTTCCGCGTCTGTCCTGACAAAGATCCATAAGTCCGCCAACGTATTCGGTTGGAGTGATTATGTTAGCCTTAACGATCGGCTCATAAGCCACGTCTATCTCGTCTGCCGTAGGATAGTTTGAGGGGTTGTCGATCCTTACCCTCTCGCCGTCCTTCTTCACAACCTCGTAAATTACCGAGGGAGCTGTTGTGATAAGGTCAAGATTAAACTCTCTTTCGAGTCTTTCCTCAATTATCTCCATGTGGAGAAGTCCAAGAAATCCGCAACGGAAACCAAAGCCAAGTGCTATCGAGGTTTCGGGCTCGAAAACAAGCGCCGCATCGTTAAGCTGAAGCTTTTCAAGCGAATCGCGAAGATCGCCGTATTTTGCTCCGTCAGCAGGATATATACCCGCATAGACCATAGGCTGAACCGCCTTGAATCCGGGCAGTGCCTCATCTGCGGGATTGTTTACAAGAGTTATCGTATCACCGACTCGCGTGTCGCCAACGCTCTTTATTGAAGCGGTTATATATCCAACCTCGCCCGCCACAAGACTTTCCTGCTTATTAAGACCGAACGCGCCCATATATCCCACGTCGATCACATCAAATTCTATGCCGTTGCTCATCATTTTTATTCTGTCGCCCGAGCGCAAAGTTCCATCTATTACTCTGACGTAAACAACGACACCGAGATAACTGTCGTAATATGAATCGAAAATAAGACATTTAAGTGGAGCATTGGGGTCCCCCTTGGGAGCGGGGATCTGCTCGACCACAGCGCGAAGCACCTGATCGATATTAAGTCCCGTTTTCGCGGAAACGGCGGGGCAATCCTCAGCAGGAATTCCAACCACGTCCTCTATTTCCTTGCGAACTCCCTCAATATTTGCCGAAGGAAGATCTATCTTGTTTATAACAGGTACTATCTCAAGGTCAGCGTCAACCGCAAGATATGCGTTAGCAAGAGTCTGCGCCTCTATTCCCTGCGTGGAGTCAACGACAAGAAGAGCTCCGTCACAGGCATTGAGCGAGCGGGAGACCTCATAGTTAAAGTCAACGTGTCCGGGGGTGTCGATAAGATTAAGAACGTACTCTTCCCCGTCATCGTGAAGATAATTAAGTCTTACGGCGCGCGCCTTGATAGTAATTCCTCTCTCTTTTTCAAGGTCCATATTATCAAGAAGCTGCGACTCCATATCTCTCTTGGCTACCGCACTCGTTGCCTCGAGCAAGCGGTCGGCAAGCGTTGATTTTCCGTGGTCTATATGCGCAATTATTGAAAAGTTTCTGATGTTTTCCTGTTTTGTGCTTTTTGACATCTTTTATTCTCCGTAAATAAATTATACAAGCATCATAATATACAGATATATTATATAATATTTCGCAATTTTTCTCAATAGGATTTTTCAAATTTTTCTTATATGCAATAATTTTTTAGCGATAATCTCTAAAAACTCTTGCGTGCATACAAAAACCTGTCATGACAGAGAAGACCCACAAAATTATCTTGTCACAAAGCGACGAAGTGCCTCATAATATGATATCGAAAGGCGAAAGCCCTTCAAAGATATTAACGGAGGTTTATTTATGAATAACAACTGTCTTTGCAATTTGTTCAACAACGAGTGGATCTGGCTTATCATTATCGCTCTCCTTATCATTTTCTGCTGCGGCGGTAACGGTGGCTGTTGCTAATAATAAAAAAGCTGTATGTCGTTGACATACAGCTTTTTTTATTCAAGATACAAACAATCCGAATTAAGAAAGGCGTTTGCCGCAAGGAATCCATCGGTAGGGATCAGCCTTGACGCACCGCATCTTTTACAGGTGACGCGAACTCCGTCGTCGAGTATCTC
>JAZSIV010000121.1:0-4115 GCA_045533995.1 Eubacteriales bacterium | reverse complement strand
CTCTCTTTTCCGCGTGATAATTTATAACCTCGTCAAGATCGATATTACAAATCCCGTCGCAATCCGAAAGAACTATGCAATCCTCTGTACATCTTGAAATAAAGTTAGTAACACCGGCAAGAGCCTCAAGTCTTGTGCTGTAAAGGGATCCTCCACTTTGGCTATCGTATGCCGTAATAAACGGAGGAAGTATTTTTATACCTCCCGAACGGCGCGCAAGATCCCAGTCCTTACCTGCTGCAATATGGTCTACGAGAGACTGATAGTTATTATGTGTTATAATTCCTACCTTTGTTATCCCCGAGTTCACCATATTGGAAAGCGGAAAATCTATAAGTCTGTATCTACATCCGAACGGCACCGATGCCATTGTTCTTCTACTTGTAAATTCGGGCATTGCCGAATCATGTATATTTGAAAAAATCAAACCTGCAACTGTCATTTTTTGCCCCCATCTCTGCCTTTGGCAGTATTTTTTTGGATTTGTATGGATATTATAAGGATCAGTCAGCCACCTTTTCGCCATCAGCAATCTTTGTACCGCTGGCTACTACGGTTATCTGTACTCCGTCAGACTTAGGTGTTCCGACCTTTGCGTCCTTGCCTATCGATGTTCTTTCATCTACGATAGAATAGTTTACTTCTGCGCCCTCTCCAACGATAACGTCGTCCATAATTACCGAGTCGCATACGACCGCGCCCGTCATTACCTTAACGTTTGAGCCAAGAACAGAATTCTTAACCGTTCCGTATATCTCGCATCCTTCGGTTATCGAGCTGTTTTCAACAACCGCCTCGCATCCGACAAACTGGGGAGCCTCAGCATCATGTCTTGAATAGATTCTCCACGATTCACCGCTCAGATCAAGATTCGGCTCATCTCCGAGAAGGTCCATATTAGCCTCCCACAAAGACGATATAGTTCCAACGTCTTTCCAATATCCCGCAAAGGGGTATGCATACATTGACTCTCCCGACGAAAGCATTGCGGGAATTATATTCTTACCAAAGTCATTTGAGCTATTCTCATCTGCAGCATCTGCTTTAAGATAGTCAAACAGCTTATCCTTATTGAATATATATATACCCATCGACGCCTTCGTGCTATCGGGATTTTTCGGCTTTTCAGAGAATTTGAATATCTTGTTATCATCATCCGTGCTAAGTATACCGAAGCGGCTCGCCTCTTCTATCGGGACGTCTATCACGGCGATAGTACAGTCCGCACCCTTCTCCTTGTGATAATCAAGCATCTTTGAATAATCCATCTTGTATATATGGTCACCCGAAAGAATAAGTACGTATTCGGGAGAATATCTGTCAATAAACTCCATGTTCTGATATATTGCGTTTGCTGTTCCACTGTACCAATCCGCACCGTGCTTTCCCTGATACGGAGCAAGTATCTTTACACCGCCGTATGCGCGGTCAAGATCCCACGGCAAACCATTGCCGATGTAATCGTTGAGCACAAGGGGCTGATACTGCGTAAGAACACCAACCGTGTCAATTCCCGAGTTGATCGAATTCGACAAAGTAAAGTCGATTATGCGATACTTTCCGCCGAAAGGAACCGCAGGCTTGGCGATCTTTGATGTCAGTGCATACAAACGGCTTCCCTGTCCGCCTGCAAGAAGCATTGCAACACATTCTTTTTTCTTGAACATAAGTAACTCCATTCCGCCAAAAGGCTATATTATTTTCTGCTTGTTCTTTGTTTCTTGTTCTTTTTAGTACATCTTAAAACAACTGCGCCAAGCGGAGGCACCGTTATTCTAAGTGAAAAAGGCAATTTGTTGTGCGGTTTTCCCGTAGCACGAAGCGATTCTGAATTCAGCGCACCGCTTCCACCGTAGCGTTCGTCATCGGAGTTGAATACCTCCTTGTATTCCCCTCCGTACGGTACCCCGAGATAAAAATCATCACGCTTAACAGGGGTAAAGTTTATCACAGCGATAAGCTCTTCACCGTTTCTGTCCACCCTTCTGAATGAAATGATGCTTTGATCGGCATTATCGGCATCTATCCACGAAAATCCGCCCCAGTCGCTGTCGTTATTCCAAAGAGGAGAATTTTTCAGATAGAAGTGATTAAGCTCCGAGAAATACAACTGAAGCTTTGCGTGCATATCATATTCAAGCAAAAACCACTCGATCTGTCCCTTGTAATCCCATTCCCGGAACTGACCGATCTCTCCGCCCATGAACATCAGCTTTTTACCGGGATGCATCATCATATAAGCGGCAAATGCACGTGTACCGGCAAATTTCTGCCAGTAATCGCCGGGCATTCTGTCAAGGAAAGAAAGCTTTCCGTGAACGACCTCATCGTGAGATATAGGCAAAACGTGTTTTTCCGCAAAGGCATAGGTCAGAGAAAAATTCGTCTTGTTATGGTGATATTTTTTGAAGAAAGGATCTATTTTGGCATATTCAAGGGTGTCGTTCATCCAACCCATATTCCATTTCATATCGAAGCCAAGGCCACCGCGTTCAAAGGTCGTTATATTAGACCACGCAGTCGATTCCTCAGCGATCATCAATACGTCGGGATGATATTCCTTTATACACGAATTAAGCTTTCTGAAAAATGCCATCGCTTCAAGGCATTCGTTTCCGCCGTATTCGTTGGGAATCCATTCTCCGGGTGCTTTATCATAATCAAGATAAAGCATAGAAGCAACCGCATCAACGCGAAGTGCATCGGCATGAAAGCTGTCTATCCACCACATTGCGTTCGAAATAAGAAAGCTTTCCACTTCGTTGCGTCCCACGTCAAATCGACGCGTTCCCCATATCTTGTGCTCTATTCGATCCCAGCCCTGATATTCGTAAAGAGGCTGTCCGTCGAACTCATAAAGCCCATGCGCATCCTTCGGGAAATGAGCGGGCACCCAGTCAAGTATAACACCTATACCCGCCTCGTGCATCTGATCAACAAAGGCACGGAAATCATCAGGCGAACCGTACCGTGAGGTAGGCGCAAAATATCCGCACACCTGATATCCCCACGACCCGTCAAACGGGTGCTCCATTACGGGCATCAATTCAATATGCGTGTATCCCATCTGCTTTACGTAGGTGGAAAGCTCCACCGCAAGCTCTCGGTAATTCAAGAATGTGCCGTCATCGCGAAGCTTCCATGAGCCAAGATGAACCTCATAAATGTTCATCGGTCCCTCATAATAACCAGGTGCTGTATTTTTGCGGTATTCAAGCCATCCCGCATCTCGCCATTCATAGTTACTTTCAGAAACCACCGAAGCAGTCAAAGGAGGCAATTCACACGCGAACGCGTAAGGGTCCGCCTTGTATAGCTCTCTGCCACGGTTTATGATCTTGAACTTGTACGCATCCCCAACATGAACAGAAGAAGTTGTATCGGCATACTCCCACACACCTGCATCGGTAACACGCTCCATAGGCATTGATTCATCCCATGAGTTGAAATCACCAACAAGATAAACCTTTTCCGCATTTGGTGCCCATACACGAAATACGTAACTTGCATCGGTTTTGTGCACACCTAAATATTCATATGAACGATAGTTCGTTCCTTGATGAAACAGGTAAGCAGGAAGGTTGTTTGGCTTATTCATCATTTTATCACCGCCCGTCAGTGTGTTTTGTTCATCCTAAAAAATTGCTTTTTCAGTTGGCTTACATTGCCCTTCTTTTTAATATATTCGTAAAAATGAAGTTATATGCATAAACAATAGACAACGTCAAATTGTTTTAATCAAGAGAGCAAAAAAATCAAATAAATGGGAGCATATTTTCGCATAAGACCTTTAACTCCAAGCCGCATAAAACAATTAAAACATTGAACTTTTGTATATTAATATTGTAGCACAAAAAACTTAAAAAGTCAAGAAAAATAAACCGCGAAGCTTTATGAATAAAGGCTTTTCTAATTTTTTATATTTTTTTGAAAAAGGTATTGACTTACACTCACTTGTATGATATAATATACGGGTCGCAAAGATAAGATCTGGGTGTGGCGCAGCTGGTAGCGCGCTACCTTGGGGTGGTAGAGGCCGCAAGTTCAAGTCTTGTCACTCAGACCAAAAAAGGGAGATTCGAAAGAGTCTCCCTTTTAGTTTTCCACATTTCCAC
>JAZSIV010000026.1:0-7005 GCA_045533995.1 Eubacteriales bacterium | reverse complement strand
AGGCGCAAAGGTCGCCTGAGTCGGCTTTTGCAGACTGTTGTTATAGAAAATAATACGTCGCACAGCATCGCAAAGCGAGCTGACGTCCTGATCGTGAACAAAGGTCTTGTCTACCGATATCTCGTCGGTATCCTTGACCATTCGTGCGCTGTAAAAGGAATACAGAGGCAGCATTTTTGCCGCGGCTTCCTTAGCCTGACTGTAACGTAAGAGGGCATCGGTGAGCGACATTCTCGGGTCTTCCTCGTCCTCCTCGGTCTTGGGAAGGAGCATCTTGCTCTTTATCAGCATAAGCTCGCTCGCCATCACGATAAATTCCGAGGCTATCTCCATATCAAGCTGGTGCGCCTTTTCAATATATTCGATATACTGATCGCAGATAAGCGCGATAGGAATATCGGTGATACTGACCTTATTCTTTTGTATGAGTGTAAGCAGCAGGTCAAGAGGCCCTTCAAACTGCTCAAGCTTATATGTTACAGCTTCCATCGACGTCTCCGTTTTTAAGAATTGTTTTTTAACTAAAATCCGAATGCCATAAAAAGAAGATTCATAAGCCCGCCGCGTACAAAGCTTATTACGGGCGAGAGAACTCCCAAAAAGAGAAGAACCATAAAAATGAGCGAAATATATCTCTCGTATTTCATTATCGAGAAATAATACTTTGACGGCAGGAATAGAAATAGAAGTCTTGATCCGTCAAAGGATGGAATGGGTAATAGGTTGAATACCGCGAGGGTAAGATTGAGCGATATTCCGTAATACAAAAGCAGATAGATGCAGTATATGATCATAGCATTTTTATCATTTATAAGCGTCATATACGGCAAGAGCGCGAAAAAGAGACGCAGAAGTCCCGTAAATATCACGGCAAGAAGAAGGTTTGATATCGGTCCTGCCGCCGAGGTGAGAGCCATATCGCGTTTGGGCTTTTTGAAATTTCTTGAATTTACGGGCACGGGCTTTGCCCAGCCTATTCCCGCAAGAAGCATACAGAGAAAGCCTATGGGGTCAAGATGCTTTGCGGGGTTTAGTGTCAATCTTCCGAAATTTCTTGCGGTCGGGTCGCCAAGCTTGTATGCAACGTAACCGTGTGCCGCCTCGTGTAATGAGAGCGACAGAAGTATTATCGGCAGGCTGAGAAGCAGGTCGATAATATATGACCTTGGGTCGCCGCCGTATGAAAGAAGGTGTCTTAACATTTAATATTTTCCTTTCAAGGACTGATTTTTTATCAGTCGAGGATATCGTTGCGGCAGAGATCCTCAAAGCTTTCGCGCTTTACGGCAACTCTTGCCTTTCCGTCCTTTATCATAATTACGGGCGGACGGGGAATACGGTTATAATTTGACGCCATTGAGTGATTGTATGCACCCGTTACGAGAACGGCAAGAATATCTCCGCGCTCGGCTTTCTGTATCTCCATATTTTCGCCGATAAGGTCTCCCGATTCACAGCATCTTCCCGCAACCGTTGCGCGAAGCTCTCTCGCTTCGTTTGCTCTGTTCGCGATCAGCGCGGTGTACTGCGACTGATAAAGGGCGTATCTCGGATTGTCGGGCATTCCGCCGTCTACCGAGATGTAGGTTCTGAAGTCCGGAATATTCTTTACAGAGCCCACGGTATAAAGTGTAATTCCTGCAGCCGCAACAAGAGAACGTCCGGGCTCGAGAATGACTCTTGGCATATCGACTCCGTTCTTTTCGCAAAATCCCGTTACCACTGCCGCTATCTTTGATATAGCATCGGCATAGTCTATCTCTCTGTCGTATTCGGTGTAGCGAACTCCGAGTCCGCCACCGAGGTTTAATTCGCGAACAACAAAGCCGTCGCACTCATTCTTTATCTCGGCAATAAATCTTACCATAATGTCAGCCGCGTCTGCAAAGGGGCCGATATCGAATATCTGTGAGCCGATATGGCAATGCAGTCCCGCGAGGTCAATTCCTTTTGCGACAATAGCCTTTTTGACTATATCCATTGCCTGACCTGTCACGATCGCACTTCCGAACTTTGAATCAACGTTGCCCGTCATTACAGCGCGGTGCGTGTGGGGGTCGATGCCGGGGGTTATGCGTAGAAGGATTCTCTGTGTGGTCCCTCTTTTCTGTGCCTCCTCGGAGATGGCATAAAGCTCGTCTGTGTTATCGACTACAAAGGTTCCGACCCCATTGTCCATTGCGAATTTTATGTCAAAATCGGTTTTGTTGTTTCCGTGAAAATATATTTTTTCAGTAGGAAATCCTGCGCGGACGGCTGTAAATATCTCGCCCGATGAAACACAGTCAATACCCATTCCTTCCTCTGCTGCGATCTTATATATTCCCGTGAAGCAGAGTGCCTTTGAAGCATAGAGGGGGAGTGCATCCTCGCCAAAATACTTCTTTGCCGCTTCAATATAGGTGCGGCAATTTTTGCGTATTACATTCTCGTCAAGTATATATGCGGGCGTACCGAATTCCTTGGCGAGAGAAACGGTGTCGACACCGCCGATAGTCAGGTGTCCGTCAGTGTTTATATCAAGATGATCGTATAAAATCATTGTTTTGCCTTTCTTTTATTACTTTTCAAGTGAGGCGGGCAGATAGGTCTGAAGATCACCAAGATGCTCGGTAATATTCGTTTCTACCTCAATAAATTTTCCGTCCTCGTATCTGAAGAGATTGATAGATGCATTCCCGACGAAATTGACCTTGCTCATTCCCTCCGAGCCATAGCCCTGTGCCGCGCATTGAACGGCTCTTACGGGGCTCGCGTGGGTCGCTATAAGTACGGTCTGTCCGTCGTGCTCCTTTGCGATTCGTTCTACCTCGCGGCAGACTCGCTCGCAAAGCTCTGCCGTGGTTTCACCGCCCGGACAGTATGCCTTGCCGAAGTCATCTCTCCAGAGAACGAAATCCTTGGCATAATTTTTTATCACGTCGGGGAAGGGCATACCCTCCCATTCTCCCGCGTATATCTCGCGAAGTGCCTCTGAGCCTATAACCTCAAGTCCGAAAGCCTTTGCCGAGGGGACAGCGGTATTGTAGGCGCGTTTGAGGTCGCTTGCATATACCGCGTCGACCTTGAAATTATTCTTTACGTATATTGCGGCAAGCTCTGCCTGACGTCTGCCAAGGTCGGTCAAGTCAAAATCCGAATGCCCCGCAAATTTATCTTCCTCGTTCGCCACGCTCTGTCCGTGGCGAATTATTATAAGTTCTGTCATTGTTTTCTCCCGTATTGTTTTCTTATACTCCCGCGTGCTTGAATATTACGCTCCACAGCTCGTTTCTACCCTCGTTTTTAAGTGATGAGAAGGGAATAACTCCCGCTCCTTGCGCAACGAGTGGGTGATTCGCTATCTCGGACAGATTTTTCTTTCGCTCTGTCGCATTGAGCTTATCGGTCTTTGTCGCAACTACGACAAAGGGGATCTCCGATTGCACGAGAAAATCAAGCATCATTTCGTCGTCGGCGGTCGGACCCATACGGCTGTCCACAAGCTGAACCACAAGGTGAAGAAGATCTATATTTTTGTTTTTTGTGAAATATCCGTCGGTCAGCTCCGACCATCTTTTCTTGTCCTCTGCCGTGCGCTTTGCATAGCCGTATCCGGGCATATCAACGAGAAAAAGCTTTTTGTCAACGTCATAAAAATTAACTGTTATAGTCTTTCCGGGAGCCGAGCTGACCCTTGCGAGCGATTTTCGGTTAAGAAGCGTATTTATGAGTGAGCTTTTTCCGACGTTTGAACGACCCGAAAAGGCGACCTGCGGAATGGCGTCGGTCGGGAACTGCTTTGGTAAGCCCGCACTTATGCGGAGCGATACGTTTTGTGTATTGAGTGCCATTTTTACTCCTTGTTTTATCTTGTTGCAGACGTTGAGGGCATCTTTGTCATAAGATTCGGCAAAAAGTCATCAATAATATTTTCCTCTTTGCCACCAACCTTTGCACACTCGTGCGCAGATATCTCGGGTACAAGTGCCACGTCAAGCACGTCTGATGCCGTCTTGCAGGGAATAAATCTGAGATTTTCCCTTACCAAATGATCAATGTCGTCAAGATCCTTGAGATTGTCATGGGGTATGAGAACGGTAGAAACTCCCGCCGAATATGCCGCCATAGTCTTTTCCTTAAGGCCGCCTATTGCAAGCACCTTGCCGCGCAGACTTATCTCACCTGTCATTGCAACGTCGCGTCTGACCTTGCGGCAAGCGAGCGCGCTCACAAGTGCAGTTACTATAGTTACACCCGCAGAAGGACCGTCCTTTGGAACTGCGCCCTCAGGGAAGTGGATATGTATATCCTTAGTCTTATAAAAATCGGTTGCTATACCGTATTTTGAAGCTATTGAGCGAACGTAGCTAACTGCAATATTTGCGGATTCCTTCATTACGTCACCGAGCGAGCCTGTGAGCTCTATCTTGCCCGTTCCGTCAAGGATCGCCACCTCGACCTTGAGCATATCACCGCCTGCGGCGGTATAGGCAAGACCGTTGACCGTACCTATCTCGTCCTCGTCGGAAATGCGCTCGGGTAACAGCTTTCTCTTGCCGATATACTCGGAAAGATTCTTTTCTGTTATCGAAATGCTCTTTGTATCGGGCTCCTCAATAAGCTTTTTTGCCGCCTTGCGCGCAAGGTCTGCAATCGTTCTTTCGAGATTACGCACACCTGCTTCTCGGGTGTAGTAATCTATTATTTCTCCGAGCGCCCCGTCGGAAATCTTGAGCATTCTGCGCGAAAGCCCGTGCCTTTTAAGCTGCTTCGGGATGAGATGATTTTTTGCAATAGAGATCTTCTCGTTTTTTGTATATGTTTTCAGCTCAATTACTTCCATTCTGTCAAGCAGAGGGCGAGGAACTGTATCAAGTGTATTTGCCGTAGCAATAAACATACATTCTGAGAGGTCAAACGGAAGCTCTACAAAGTGGTCTCTGAAGGCTTTGTTCTGCTCGCCGTCGAGCACTTCGAGAAGTGCCGATGCGGGATCGCCCTGCATGCCGTGTGACAGCTTATCTATCTCGTCAAGGAGTATAAGCGGATTGCGTGTTCCTGCCTGATTAATTGCGGCTATTATTCTGCCGGGCATAGCACCTACGTAGGTCTTTCTGTGCCCACGAATGTCTGCTTCGTCTCTTATACCGCCAAGCGAGACGCGAACGTATTTGCGCTTGGTCGCACGGGCAATAGACGCACCTATCGAGGTCTTACCGACTCCGGGAGGTCCGACGAGACAGATTATCTGATTTTTAAGCTCGGGATTAAGCTGCTTTACCGCAAGGTATTCAAGAATTCTTTCTTTTACCTTTTCAAGACCATCGTGGTCGTCATCAAGTATCTTCTTTGCCGCCGCAATGTCGCATCTTTCCTTGGAAAGCTTGTTCCAAGGGAGTTCGAGACAGATGTCGAGATATGTACGCAAAACGCTTGCCTCCGACGAGCCGAACGGAGTTTTTGCCATTCGGTCTATCTCCTTAAGAAGCTTTGCTTTTACCTCGTCTGGCAGCTTTGCCTCATAGACCATTTTGGTGTACTCGCCGATCTCGCTGTTTGCGCCCTCGCCAAGCTCATCCTGAATTATGCCGAGCTGCTCGCGCAAATAATATTCTTTCTGATGACGGGAAAGGTTTTCTCTGACCTTTTGGTGTATGTCTATCTCGTAGCCGAGTATAGTTGCTTCCTCACGCAAAAGAGCGATAAGGACTTCTATTCTTCGTATAGGCTCAAACGTTTTAAGTATCTCAAATTTATCGTCAAGCTTTACAAGTATATTTGATGCAATAAAGTCGGAAAGAAGAGCGGGATTTTTTATTCCTTTTGCCGCAAGCATTATATCGTCGCTTACCGATGGCAAAAGCTTAACGAGGTTTTCAACCTCTGCAAGTATGGCTCTCGTATAAGCCTCTTTTTTTATGTCCTCTTCTCCGGTAAAATCTATCTCCTTGGAGATAGCATCTGCCACGAGATAATCGGCAAAGCCTCTGACCTCAAGCACTCCCGCACGGGAAACTCCCTCGGCTATTATGCGGAGATTTTTCTCGGGAGTCTTTACAGATTGCTTTATTTTTGCTACCGTACCAACCTTGTAAAAGCTATCGGGGGTTACCTTTTCGTCGGGACCGCTTTTTGTGGTGAGGAGAAGAACGTTTGAATCTGCCTCAAAAGCCGCCTCTGCCGCGCGGCAGGAAAGCTCGTCGCTTACTTCAAAGCTCAGCGCTATTCCCGGAAAAGCCACGATGCCCTGAAGGGCTATGACGGGTAGTGTAATTTTTTCTGCTGTTTCTATATATCTTGACATTTTTCACCTTTATAAAAAATAATGTACATTGGAATGGATTAAACAACTCCAACATACATTATATCACATAATTTTGAATTTTTCTACCCTTTTAATAATAATTTAATATTTTTAGTATATAGTTTTTTCTTGATTTTTGAACTAAAAAAATTACAAAAAGAAAAGCACAACAGGAGTCGCAGGGCGATAAGGATATCATAAGATTGATACTTTGCCAGATGCGATAGCCGTTGTGCGTGACGCTGTGGTGTTGGTGCCGCCGACAGCAAAGATATTATATCGCAAACAGGCCAATTTGTAAATATTCAATTTTGACGATTTTTGAAACAATTTTTCGTTAGAAAAGATATGGGGGAGAAAATAAATTAAATTATGTCGTACATAATTGTGCATTTTTGCCAAGACTTTGTAATTATGTGGCAAAAAACGGGAAGAATGAAGGCGATATTTGCACTTTTTTGTGCAAATATATGGTAATTTGTATAATTTGCGGTTTTTGTTGTATAATTTTAATTTTGCTCAAAAAGGGGCGATTTCTTTGTTGCAAAACAAGAAATTCGTTAAAGAAAGATTGTTTTTTATTCTTCATTTCTTTGATCCACGTCAAAGAAAATTAGCAGAACCGTTTGTTATGCCCATTTCTTTGTTTTTCGACAAAGAAACGGGCGAAAGAAAGCGAATCAGGGCTCTGCCCTGAACCCGTTTCCGCTTGCCGCACT
>JAZSIV010000103.1:0-5625 GCA_045533995.1 Eubacteriales bacterium | reverse complement strand
GGAAGATTCAGAACAAGAATTTCTGCCGCATGGGGTGATGCTGCTACCATAATTCCGTGGGAGCTTTATATGGCTTACGGAGAAAGGGAAATTCTCGCAGATAATTACGAGCTTATGCGCCGTTGGGTAGAATATATGCATGGTGCAGGACCCGAGGAATTCCTCTGGCTTGGAGGAAAGCATTATGGCGACTGGCTTGCAATGGACGCCGGTGAGGACGTTTATATGGGTGCAACACCTACAGATTTCATCGCATCTGCATTCTTCGCATATTCTACAAAGCTTCTCATAAATGCGGGAGAAGTGCTTAAGAAGGATATGAGCGAATACAAGGCTCTTTATGCGAACGTTGTAAAGAAATTCCGCGAGTATTTTATGGAAAACGGAATGCCCAAGGAAGGCGTTGTAGACGTCAGACACAACGTACAGCAGTTGGTTTCAAAGAATATGACACAGACTGCTATAGTGCTCATTCTCCACTTTGATCTTTGTACAGAGGAAGAGAGACCTGCTCTTATTGATAAGCTTTGCGAGCTCATCTCTGACTTTGGTGACAGAATGACAACGGGATTTGTAGGAACTCCTTATATTCTCCACGTTTTGAGTGATCATGGCAGGGCAGACGTTGCGTACAAGCTTCTTATGCAGGAACAGAATCCCTCGTGGCTCTTCTCTGTAAATCAGGGCGCAACGACCATTTGGGAGCACTGGAACGGAATTAAGGACGACGGCTCTTTCTGGAGCACAGATATGAACTCCTTCAACCACTATGCATACGGTTCTGTATTTGACTGGATATTCGGTGTTGCTTGCGGAATTAAGCCCACAACACCCGGATATAAGACAGTAAGGATCGCGCCTCATCCATCGACTGCACTGGGCTCTGCTCAGTACTGCATTGATACAGTTAACGGAAGAATAATATCAAAGTGGTATTATAAAGATGACGTTGTCAGATATGAAATAGAAATACCCGCTGATATTACCGCAGAGATCGTCCTTCCTAACGGAAGTGCAAGAACTGTTAGTGCGGGTGAATACGTATTTTATACAAAAGCATAAATAAAGGAACTGCGAGCTGAAAGCTCGCAGTTCCTTTATTTTAATATAAAATTTGTCATATAGCCTTTGTTTCGCACGGTTGTGATGATCTTTATTCCAAACGGTGCTTCAAGCTTTTTACGCAGATGACAAATATAAACGTCTGCAATGTTTCCGTCAAGACCGCCAAGAGTCTCGGTCAGTTTGGCGCGGCTGACACACTTTCCCGAGTTTTTGCATAAAAGCTCAAGAGTTTTGTATTCATAATCGGAGAGCTTTATAGATTTTCCTCGAAGCACTACCGAAGAAGTATCCCTTTCGTAGTAAATTACAGAATGCTTATCTTGTGTTTGAATATTTTTAGCAGTTGCTTCTTTTTTGTCGTGAGAGAGCATAACAGAACGAAATTCGTCAAGCAAAAAGGGATATTCAAGTATAATCCCGTGCTTTGCGAGAGCCGAGCGTTCTTCACCTGTAAGATCCGCTCTTACCAAAATTACCTTTAATTCTGAATTTAGGAGATAAAGGGAATTATCTACGGGGTGATCGTAAATTATACCGTAAAACTCTTTTGATTTGTTTTTTATGTTTTTGTATTTTTCAACCTCATATCCAAGGAGCAAAAGCTCTGCCTCAACCAACCTGTATAGACGCTCGTCCTCTGATATTACAGCAACTGTCCTTTTTGCCATTTGTGCTCCTTTTAGTACCTATTTGTTAAGTTCAATAAGCCCGTCGAGTATATCGCATATTTCTTTTGAATTTGATGAATTCATAACCGCCGATCTGCATGCCGCGGCACTCGATAGATCGCGTATAAACCAAGCTATCTGCTTTTTTGCTTCGGCTGTCCCCACTCGCTCACCTTTATCTGCTATCATCATTGAAAGCAACTCCTTAGCCAAGGTCAGTCTTTCGGTTGAACTGATCTCAACGTACGGCTTGCCCTCAAAAGCTGCCCTTACAGCCGAGAAGAGCCATGGGTTGCCGAGTGTCCCTCTTGCAAGCATAACACCGTCACAGGCTGTTTTTTCGCGCATTGAGAGGGCATCTTCGGGCGTATATATATCGCCGTTTCCGATAACGGGAATGCTTACTGATTTTTTAACAGCTTCTATTACCGAAAGGTCGATTCCGGGGGCATAAAGCTGTTCCTTTGTCCTTGCGTGAACACATATAGCCGATGCTCCTGCCACCTCAACGGTCTTTGCAACCTCAACAGCATTTATACTGCTTTTATCCCATCCCGCACGTATTTTGACAGTAACGGGAAGAGATATAGCTTTTACGACCGCTTCAACTATTTTTCCGCACAGCTCGGGATCTTTCATAAGCGCGCTGCCTTCACCGTTTGAGGTTATCTTCTTTACGGGGCACCCCATATTTATGTCGATTGCCGAAGGTGCTACTTTTGACAAACAACCGCGATAGGAGCATTTTTCTATCATAACGGCAGCTTCCGCCATATATTCCGGTTCTGAGCCAAATATCTGCACTGCCATCGGAAGCTCATCCTCATAAACGGTAGCCAAAGCTCCGCTTTTAGATTCTCCGCCACCTTTTTTTAATTGTTCATAGCACATAGCCTTTGCACATACCATTTCGCTGACCGTATATTCAGCTCCAAATCTTCTGCAGACCGCGCGAAATGAGCGGTCGGTAACACCTGCCATCGGTGCGAGAAAAAGACCGTGCTCAAGCTTAACGTTTCCTATATAAAAAGACATAAAGATCCTTCCTGTTCCATGTTATCACAGCAATATGATAACATAAATCGTCATATATTTCAACAAGTGAAAAAATTTTATTTTTGTCTTTTTTGTCTTTAGGTGTAGCTTGCTGCCTTTTGGTATATTTTTTTATATTTATCCCACGGTAAAGGTCTGAATGTGTCGTACGGATTTTCTTGACTTTATGGGAAAATATGGTAATATTTTTTTGTAAGGAATATGAAAAGGAGAGGACGTATATGAATAAGTTATTTAATATTCCAAAAATGAAGATAGTTGTAATATCAACTTCTGTGCTGATAGCCCTTGCAATAATCACCGTTGTCATTGCATGCTTGAATATGGAGTCGCCGAGGAGCGACAATGGGGGAAATGACAGCGAGAATATTAACGTAATGGCACAGCCGCAGGAGGATACGACAGCATCTTTGGCAGAAAGCGAAACAAATCCGCCCGAAACTGAAACAGAAAAGATCCCATACGATGAGGAGGGTCTTCTTTATCAGAATAACGGAAACGGAACTTGTACTATCGTCGGACTCGGAACTTGCATAAAGACCGATCTTGAAATACCCGAAAAAAGTCCCAACGGATTAAGGGTAGTTGCAATATCAACGGGTGCGTTTGAAAATTGCAGAAAGATCGAAAGCATTTTTATTCCGTCCACCGTGAAAACGATCGGCACGGGTGCATTTGTGGGCTGTACGTCGCTTACAAGCTTTGAGGTTGACAGTACTAACACAGAATTTTGTTCGGTAGGAAGTGTTCTTTTTTCAAAGGATAAAACCGAGCTTATCTGTTATCCTGCAAAGCGTGTCGGAACTACCTATCTTTTAAGCACGAACGTAACAAGACTTTCGCCCTATGCCTTTGACAGTGTATCGGTATTGTCAAAGCTTTTGTATCGCGGAACGATCAGTCAGTTTCAGGATATAAATATCGGAACGGGTAATAGCACCTTTACAAAAATGCCGATAGAATTTAATTATAACGCGGCAAAATAATAAAAACAGACCGTAAGTGCTTTTGGGCTTGCGGTCTGTTTTTGCAAAAAAACTTTTGCGTGTATTGAAGAATTGATAAAAAAGTGGTATAATTATAATAGATCCAAGCGAATCTGTATAAAAGGGAGGTATATAATGAAGATTCAGTTTATAGGTGCTGCACACGAGGTTACGGGAAGCTGCACTCTTTTAGAGGTAAACGACCGTTATTATTTGGTCGACTGTGGTATGGAACAGGGAATTGACGTGTTTCAGAATATACCTTTGCCAATACCTGCTTCTATGATAGACGCTGTTTTCCTGACACACGCGCATATAGATCATTCGGGAATGTTGCCAAGACTTTATAAGGATGGCTTCAGAGGAACTATATTTTCAACCGATGCAACAAAAAGCCTTTCTGATATTATGCTTCGCGACAGTGCACATATTCAGATGAGCGAGGCGGAGTGGAAAAATAAGAGGGCTGAACGTTCCGGAAACGATGCGATAGTTCCAACGTACGATCTTGACGACGCACTGGGTGCGATATCGCGTTTCCGCGGTGTGGCGTATAATGAGAGAATAACTGTGGCGGCGGGAGTCGATATACGTTTTGTTGATATCGGGCATCTGCTTGGCTCTGCAGCTATTGAGATATGGCTGCGAGAGGGAGAAAATGAGAGAAAGATAGTTTTCAGCGGCGACGTTGGAAATACCGATCAGCCGATAATAAAGGATCCCGAAGTAATACGTCAGACAGATTATCTTGTTATGGAATCAACGTACGGCAATCGAGATCACGAAAGACATAACGAAACGTTAGTCACGCTTGCCAAAATTATAGATGACACATTTGACAGAGGTGGTAACGTTATAATTCCGTCGTTTGCTGTTGGTAGAACTCAGGAGCTTTTGTATGCTATCCGTGAAATAAAGCAAAAGGGACTAACGAAAAATAAGGATTTTCCCGTATACGTTGACAGCCCTCTTGCTGTTGAGGCTACCGAGATATTTTCAAAATGTGATCCGTCCTGTTTTGATGAAGAGACAAGAGAACTGTTAGAAAAGGGCATCGATCCTATTAGATTTGACGGACTTAGACTATCCATTACCGTTGATGACTCAAGGAGGATAAATGAGGATATTTCGCCAAAGGTAGTTATTTCAGCAAGCGGAATGTGTGAGGCGGGAAGAATAAGACATCACCTTAAGCACAACCTTTGGAAGTCACAAAATCTCATTTTGTTTGTGGGATATCAGGCAGAGGGAAGCTTTGGAAGACTGCTTCTTGAAGGGGCGCAGACGGTAAAGCTCTTTGGTGAGGAAATAGCCGTTCGTGCAGAGATACGCTCATTAAAGGGAACGAGCGGTCACGCTGACCGCGAGGGACTTATATCGTGGCTTTCAAAATTTGAGAGTAAGCCGCGTATTGTATTCTTAAATCACGGAAACGAAGAATCGGTCGAAGCACTCTCCGACGAACTCCGAGGTCGCGGTTATGCTGTTGAGGCTCCGTACAGCGGAACTGAATACGATCTTGTAAAGGGTATAATGACGGCATATACCGAAAGCCGCCGCGTTAGTGCAGAAAGTATAGCTAAAACGAGATCAAGAAAAACCGAGGTGCACGATAATCTCGTTGCGCAAGCCCAAGCGCTTCTTGCACTTGCAAGAAAATGCGAGAGCAGACCGAACAAAGAAAATGCAAAATTTGCATCACAGATACGCGCGCTCATAGATAAATGGGAAAAATAAAAAACAGCACTGCAGAATACTGCAGTGCTTTTTTGATTATCTCAATGTTTTAACGAATTTTTCTATTCTTTCAAGCGCTTGTGTTATATGCTTTGTTGAGTATGCATAGGAGA
>JAZSIV010000007.1:0-4153 GCA_045533995.1 Eubacteriales bacterium | reverse complement strand
ATTTGAAACACAAATACAAAATAAAAGAAGGAAAAAATGAAAAAATACTCACTGTCTACTAGAAGATCCTTCTACAAGGGGAATATGCACTGCCATAGCAACCTCTCCGTCGGCTATTTTACCCCCGAGGAGCTGAAAAAGCTATACAAAGAGCAGGGATATAGCTTTTTAGCTATCACCGACCACGAATTTTTAGTCAACCACAGTGACCTCGACGACGAGGATTTCATCACTCTGACAAGCGCGGAATATGCTATCAAGCAGTTCCCTGAGCAGTCGACTCTCAAGAATTTCAATATGAAGGTCTGCCACCTGAACCTCTACGCAAAAGAGCAGGACAACGTTTTCTGCGTAAGATATAACTCGGTCTACGACCACTATTCCAAGCCCGAGGTAAAGGCTAAGCTTGCCCTGCCCGAAGAGGAGGAGCCGAGGATCTACGGCGCGGAGGGAATCAATAAGCTCATTTCCGACATAAACGAAAAGGGATTTTTCGTCTGCTATAACCACCCACGCTGGTCGCTGGAGAATTACGGCGACTACGGTGAATATAAAGGACTCTGGGGCGTTGAAATTTACAATACCGCCTGCAACGTGGGCGGTCTTTATGATTACGACATCAACGTCCTCGACGATATGCTACGTGACGGCAAGCGTGTTTTCGCATCCTGCGGCGACGACAACCACAACACTAAAGAAGCAACGAGAACCTTGCAATCGGGATGCGCCTTCGTTATGGTAAATGCAGATAGCCTCAGCTATGAAAGCATTGTGAACGGTCTGCTTTCGGGCAATTTTTATTCGTCAACAGGTCCTGTGATCGATGAGCTTTACGTTGAGGACGGAAAGGTCTGTATCAAGTGCTCAGACGCGAAGAGAATCAGCTATTCCACACGCGGCAGAAGAACTCAGGCGGTAAATGCAATCGAGGGCTACGTTACCCGAGGCTTACTTTGAGATCAAGGACACGGATGAATATTTCCGCATCGACGTGCTTGACGGCGAGGGTAATCGTGCCAATACTCAGGCGTATTATATCGCCGAGCTTTGATGACTGTTGACGGTAATTTTTTAACAGATCAAAAGTAACACAGCCGAGGAGATTTTCTCTTCGGCTGTATTCTATTGTTTGCTTTTCCATTCTCCGGGTCTCAATCCCGTATATCTTTTAAAGACGCGGATAAAATAGCTGACGTTGTTAAATCCACAATCAAGAGCAGTGTCTGTTACGCTTTTGGCACTTAATAGCTCCTTTGCCAGTTCTGTTCGGCAACGGTTTATATACTCTGTTGGAGTCTGTCCTGTGTGCTTTTTGAAGAGCCTTACAACGTAGGATTTGCTGAAATGTGTTGCCTTGCAAAGCATGTCAAGGGAGATATCGTTACATATATTGTTGTGAACGTATTCAAAAAGCGCCGCCTCCGGTGAGCTTTGGGCTTCGGGAGGCTTTACATATTCTTCGTACTCCCCATTCTCAATCAGGATAGCGAAAATGTTGCCAAAATATGTTTTCAACAGAAATTCGTATCCAAGATTCTTTTCAAGATAACATTCCTTTATACGGCGTAAAAGCAGTGTGATCCTGCTACCGATCTCGCTTTCCCCTCGAAATAGCGCAGTAAAGCTCATTCTCTCCAAAAAAGAGACGTCATCTCCTGCCCAAAAAGTGGGATGAACGACCACTGCGGTTACGCTTTTTCCCGCTTCAAGAGAAAGGGAATGAAGCTCTCCGCCTTTTATCATCATAGAGTCTCCTACGTTCAGAGTGATCTGCCTGCCACCGACGGAGCAGACCGTGCCGTTATGCTCGGCAAGTAAGAATTCGTATTCGTCGTGCCAATGGTATTTGACGTGGCTGGAATCGTAAATTTTAAGCGGAAGCCCGTCGCTTCGGTGTACGACGGATTCTCTGTACAGCATTTCTCTCGGCATTTTGACCTCTGTTCAATATAGTGTTATTTTTAGTGAAATATGGTGATAGAAACCTTGATATTAGTGTGATATAATTATATCATCAAATCGAAGATATGTCAACGTAAAGGAGAGAATCGTTATGAAAATTACTGTAAAAATAACCGATTTCGGAGCCGTATCCTGCGAAAAATTGCAGACTGGAGCTATTCAAAATGCTATCGACTACGTGTTTTCGAAGGGCGGAGGAGAGGTCGTCGTGCCCGAGGGCGAATTTATGACCGGAGGCATCCGTCTGCGCTCGAATATCACGCTGAGACTGCTTTCGGGAGCGGTGTTGAAGGGAAGTCAGTGCCCGGAGGATTACTATTCTTGCTATACCGAGGACAAACTTGAACCCCTTGCGCCCGAGAGGATAACCGACGCGCCCTACGTACACCTCGGCTGCATCAAGGGCGAGACAGAATACAAGGAGTGGGACGATAATTACCGTTTTCGCCGATTGCCGGGAAGCCGCTGGAATAATGCGCTTATCCGCGCCATCGATGCGGAAAACGTGGCAATAATCGGGGAAGAAGGCTCGTTTATCGACGGAAATAACTGCTTCGATGAGATCGGCGAGGAATATTACAGAGGCCCTCATGCCATAACCTTCTTTAATTGTAAAAGCATAAAGCTTTCGGGATACTGTGTGAGAGAAAGCGCAAACTGGGCGCATAACATGCTTTTTTGCGAAAACATTTCTATGGAAATGGTCAAGGTCTATGGCGGTCACGACGGCTTCGATGCCTTTTCCTCGAAAAATATCACTATTAAAAATTGTGAGTTTTATACGGGTGACGATTGCGTAGCGGGCTTTGGCAACGTCAACGTCCTCGTCTCCGACTGCATTCTGAATTCTTCCTGCAGCGCAATGCGCTTTGGTGGCACAAATGTCCTTGTGCGAAATTGCAAAATGTACGGTCCGGGTGAATATTTCTTCCGTGGCAGAATGACGCCTGAGGAAAAGAGAGCCTGCGCACCGTCGCCGCGTCCGGGCAGAAATATGCTTTCTGCATTTACCTACTATGCCGATTTTTCGATGCCGATCGACGAAAAGCCCGGAAACATAGTCATAAAGGATTGTATTTTTGAGAACGTTGACCGTTTTTTGCACTACAATTTTTCGGGAAACGAGACCTGGCAGAGATACCGTCCTATGGAGAACATTATCTTTGAAAATATCAATGCGGACGGTGTGAAAATGGCTCTCAATACCTATGGCAGATCCGATTCACTCCTTGAATTGACTCTTCGAAGCGTAACTGTCGCAATGAGTGAGGACTCGGGGGCGGAGGAGCTGATCCGAGCGGCACACTGTAAGCGTATTGTGCTTGATGACGTCAAGATTCAAGGGTTTAAGGGCGGGTGCCTTGTGAGAGCATTGACCGAAGGTGAATGCGTATTTAAAAACGTCGATTGCGTTCTTGAAGAGAAGGATTTTGTTAAAAAGACGAAAGATAATTTTAATATCAAAACGATTTGATTGCCTGTGGATCATTTTTTGAGTTGTAACAGCAATTAATATAAAAAAATAATGCAAAACAAAAAAACCACTTGACAAGAGCAATACTTTTATATATAATAGTAATGTTGTAAAAAAATGCGATGAAGAGGAAAGAGATCTTTGAAGCTTTCAGAGAGACGTCGGTCGGTGCGAGACGTCAGTAGAAACGGTCTTGCTCACCTCGGAGCAGTCTTTTCGAAAATGCAGTAGGGAAGAACGGTTAGCCTCCGTTATGGGTCAGAGTGGCATCCTGCGGGATGCAATTTGAGTGGTACCGCGGAAGATTTGCGCTTTCGTCTCAAAGCGAGACGAAAGCGCTTTATTTTTTTGTAAATAACAGAAAGGAAATATAAAAAATGAAGTACGAGCACTTACAAATCGAAAAAAAGTGGCAGGAATACTGGAAAGAGCACGAAACCTTCAAGACCGACGTCTGGGATTTCTCAAAGCCTAAATTCTATGCCCTTGATATGTTCCCCTATCCTTCGGGAGTAGGACTTCACGCAGGTCACCCTGAGGGCTACACAGCAACTGATATTGTTTCCCGAATGAAGAGAATGCAGGGCTATAACGTGCTGCACCCAATGGGCTACGACTCATTCGGACTTCCCGCAGAGCAGTATGCCGTTACAACAGGTAATCACCCTAACGGCTTGACACAGGAGAACATCAAGACTTTTTCAAAGCAGCTCAAGG
>JAZSIV010000066.1:0-4363 GCA_045533995.1 Eubacteriales bacterium | reverse complement strand
CCTCCAATCAACCTTTAACTGCTCCGCCCGTAACGCCTTCAACGTAATACTTTTGAAGCGCGAGGAAGACCGCTACGACGGGGATTGCTACAATAACGCCTGCGGCGCAGAACATTGTGTAGTAGGTATTCATATTCGTTCTCGACATCCATTCGTACATACCGACGGCAACACTCATTCCCTGACTGTTCTCATGAATAAGATAGCTTGCAAGCATAAAGTCACCCCAGGGTGCCATAAAGCCCATAAGAACGGTGTAAATTACAATAGGCTTTGACAGGGGCATTATTACCTTGCGGAAGACCTGGAAGCGCGTTGCTCCGTCTACTCTTGCCGCCTCATCAAGGCTCTTTGGTATCGTATCAAAGAATCCCTTTGATACGTAATATCCCATAGCACTGCTTGCACAGTAGACTATAATAAGTCCAAGAGGTGCCATTTGCATCGTAAGTCCTATATCGGAAAAGACCTTGTATATAAGTATCATCGTAAGGAATCCCGGAAACATTCCGAGAATGAGCATTGCGTTCATAAGCGAACGTCTTCCCTTAAAGCGCAGACGGGAAAGAACGTAGCTCATTGAAAGGATAAATATTGTCTGCAAGACCGCGGTTGCGACACCCATTATTGCGGTATTGACGAACCACGAAAAAAAGTCGGTTTCTTTGAAAAGTCTTATATAGTGGTCAAATCCAAATTTCTTAGGGAAAAGATATGCTGTCTGCATATCTGTTTCTGCCTTGAAGGATTCAAGCAAAATGCCCACAAATGGGAAAAGCCAAACAACCGTCATGATAATGAGCACCGCGTAAATAATAACATTACTGATACGTCTGCTCGTTTTGACTCCAAGACTTCTTTTTCTTAATGTTTTTTTATCTTTTTTCATCACTTGTAATCCTCCTCATTCCTAGTTGACGGAATTACGTTATAGATGATAAGCGAGAGAACTGCGACAACGACGAAAATAAGAATACCGACTATCGAAGCCAGATAGTATTTACTTTCGGTACTTCCAAGCGTCATCTTAAACAGCCACGTGATAAGAAGGTCGGTGTGACCTACCGAAGCACCTCCCGCTGTTCCCTTTATCGGGTTTCCTTCCGAGAGAAGATAGATAACGTTAAAGTTGTTAAGATTTCCTACAAAGCTTGTAAGCAGGTAAGGCCCTGTTACGAAGAGCATATACGGAAGGGTGATCTTGGTAAACTGCTGAATCGAGCTTGCTCCGTCAATTTTTGAAGATTCATAAAGATCTTGAGGAATATTCATAAGAATTCCCGTTGCCATAAGCATGATATAAGGAATACCTACCCAAATATTTATAACGATAAGCAAGATCTTTGCAACGATAGGCGAATCCCAGAGAGAAACAAAATTGTTTGCATCGAGGTAATTATGTATGGCGGGTATCTCTCCTAAAATTTTACCGATAAGTCCCGAAGAGCCGAAAAGCCTTGACACGTACAAAAGCGAAACGAACTGGGGGATCGCAATTGTCATAACAAGCACAGTTCTCCAGAACTTCTTGATCTTGATTCCCTTCTTGTTTATCATTATCGCAACAAACATACCAAGGAAATAGTTGGTAAAGGTCGCAAAGAATGCCCACATAAGTGTCCAAGCGAGTATTTCACCGAACGTAATTCCAAGTCCACCTGCTCCAAAGTTAAAAAGCTCATTAAAATGCTCAAATCCAACCCAGCTAAAAAGATTAGAATAACCATCGTGAGCCGCATCGTAGCTCGTAAAAGCAATGAGCACCATAAAGATTATAGGAAGAACCGTAAATGCTATAATTCCGAACAGGGGGAGTGCAAGAAGCGTCTTATGGAACTGATCGTCAAGAAGCGACCTGAGATCGTCCTTTCCGCTTTTTATCTTCTTTCCCTTTGCGGTTATATCCATACAGATACGGCACTGCTTGACCTGCATTCTCCACGTAACAATGAATGCGACTATAAAGATCACCGTAAGAAGAGCATAAAGAAGCACCTTGACCGAGTCATCTCCGGACACCCATACGTCAGTATCATAGATCTCATTATATTCAAATTTACCCTGCACCGTGCCTATGGTGGAGCCCTTTTCAAACCAATTACATTTGCCGAGCCAATAAGCACCGCCGCTCGGGAGGATCATATACACAATAAAGATAATTTCAAATGCGAGGAAGAGTATTCCACGCATTATCTGTCCGTAATAAAGGTTTCCAAACCCAAAAATAAAAAATGATAGCTTGACAGCCCAGTTTCCTTTTGCAAAGGTACGACCAATATCAAGCACTTCGTTTTTTATCGAAATGCCGCACGATTTGATAGCCCCCCATATCTTAAGTCCAAGATTCTTAAACCATACGGGGATCGCACGGAAAAACAGCAACAGATTATACCAAAAGGCCAGAAGCTTATTCAGCTTCAAATATTCTAAATCGTTTAATCTTTTCATAACAAACGCAAAAGCCCTCCTTTTTATGATTAAAGGCATTGTCAAACGAAACACAAGACAACTGTCGTCCTTGTATGTCGGCTAACAATGCCTTTTTGTCCGAAGGCGGGTGAGCCGCAAAGGGCTCACCCGATCATATCGATAGTTATTAACTAAAATTATTCTGCGGGAATAAGCTCGATAGTTACTGTATCACCAATTACGAGCTTAACCTGGAACTTACCTGTAGTTTCAACAACGATATTAGCACCGTCCTTTTCACCGCCTACACCGTAGTTGTTATCCCAAGAGAGACCCTGGCGAACCTTGAACTCTTCGCCTGCTGTCATATCGATCGGAACAGAGATCCATGTTCCTGCAGGCTCCTCAGTCATTGTGAAGTCTGTGTTCCAAGTTGTGTTACCAACAGAACCGATAACTGTCCATGCATATCTCTTTTCCGGAGGGATCTCAAGCCATGTTCCGATAGCTGCATCGTAGTTATTAAGAGCTGTCTGGAGGTCTGCGTCGGAAGCAGCTGCCTTAGCGTCTGCGCCAAGAACCTTAGCTATATCCCACCAAGCGCCACCGATCTGGCCCTGAGGAACTGCATACTCGTTCTGCTTTGCAAGAGCTGCAAGAGAAATGTTTGCCTGAACTGCCTCAGAAGCCTGAGCAACCTTGTTAGAGGGTCCCCACTCAAAGCTTGCAAATCTATCAGTCTGGCACTTTTCACCTGTGAGGTACTGAGCGAGCTTAGAAAGAACTGCTGCCTTCTTAGCGTCTGTCTGAGGCTTAACTCCGAGAAGCTTGTTTCCGGAGTAAGAACCGAGGTGGTATGTCTTACCGTCAACTGTGAAGGAAGGAAGGTCGGTAGCAGCAAGGTTTGCGCCGAAGTGATCAGCAGCAGCCTGTGCGTTCCAGATACCTGTTATAACCACACCTGCATCTGTAAAGATATCAGCGTTGGAATCATAGCAAGGAGACTGTGCGAGCATCTTCATACCCTTCATAGCAGCGATACCCTTTTCAGAGTTGAAATCATCTTCAATACCGATGAATTCGCCTGCTTCGTTCATGATCCAGTTGGAAGAACAACCGGTTGCGAAGAAGAAGGATGCTGTATACCAAGCATTTTCAAGAGCGTAACGGAACTTAACGTTGTTTGTCTCACAAGCTGTGATGATAGCCTCGAGATTTTCGGGATCAGTGATTATGCTCTTGTCGTAGTACATGTAGTAACCGTTATCACTTGTCATAGGATAAGCGTAAATCGTGCCTGCAACAGAAGCAGCGGCAACAGAGCCTGCGTCATTGTTAGCCTTAATAGCCTCAGCAGCGGTCTTACCGGGAGCAGCAAGAGCAGCAGCCTGAACAAGACGAGCGAGCTGGTCCTGCGCGAAGCAGTATATATCGGGTGCGGAAGCAACGTCTGCAACTACCTTGGAGCCTGCGTCAGCTTCTGTAACGCCCTCGATCTGAGCGTTGATAACAATACCGGGGTTATCTTTCATGAAATCAGCGATCTGAGTCTTGAACTGGTCAGCAACGCCTTCCTTTTCGGAAACCCACATAGTGATGTTATATGTACCGTTAAGGTCATCTCCGGTTCCACCGGGAGTATCGTCTTCGTTACCCGTGCACGCCGCAAAAGCGGAAACGATCATAACAAGGACGAGGATGAGTGATAAGATTTTACTCATTTTCATACGAGTAGTCCTCCTAAAATTTTTTGTATGCCTTTTGGCAATTTTATAATAACATTTTTAGTAATATTTGTCAATACAGTTATCAATTTTTACTTTATTTTCGGCGTTTTGCTTAAAATTTAGCAACTTTTTTTATCATAATGCCAATTAACTTATTAAAAAGACTGTAAGAAAAAATATAAAAACCTAAACGCGAAAAAAAAAGAGAGCACGGATTTTTCTGTGAA
>JAZSIV010000153.1:0-4730 GCA_045533995.1 Eubacteriales bacterium | reverse complement strand
AGCACACATTTTTGCTTCATGGTATAATATCGCAGAAATCCTTGCTTCGCAAGTCTTTGCACTTCGTGCCGTGCGCACTGCCGTGCGCCTGCGATATTGACGGCTTCGCAAAAATGTCCGTGCGAGCACACATTTTTGTTTCATGATATAATACAATCACATCAAAGAGGAGATTGCCTTATGAAAATAATGACCTTTAATATTCAGCACGCGCTGGATTATAAAAATCAAGTAATAGACATTGATCTTTTTGCCGATTCGATAAAGAAATTCGGTGCCGACGTATGCGGACTCAACGAGGTGCGCAACAAGGGTGTTCGCGAGGATTATGCCGATCAGACAGGGATCATCGCCGACCGTATCGGTTTTAACGGCTATTTTGCCGAAGCGATCAAATTTCATAACGGAGACGATCCCTACGGCAACGCATTAGTCAGCCGCTATCCTATAAAATCGGCAGAGACTATCATAATTCCCGAGCCCGAGGTCAAAATAGAGGGCAGACGTTACGAGACACGCTGTGTTCTGAACGCTCTGCTCGACGTGGACGGAAAAGAGCTTCGTGTGCTCGTATGCCACATGGGACTTACAAGCTATGAGCAAAAGGACGCTGTAAAGGTTATCTGTTCGATTCTCGACTCTACCGACACACCTACCGTAGCTATGGGCGACTTCAATCTTTTGCCCGAAAACCCTATTCTTGAACCGTTGCGCGAGCGTATGAAGGACACCGACGCGTATGCAGAAGCTCCCGGTGCTTTTACCTTCCGTTCGGACAATCCGATGAGAAAGATCGACTATATCTTCTTCCGCGGACTTGAATGCCGCTCGACGAGGACCATTGCCGAGATCGTATCGGATCACTTCCCGATCATTGCGGACTTTGAGTTTGAAAATAACTGAGCATTATTAGATTAAAGGGCTGAACCGAAGTTCAGCCCTTCCCTTTTCCATTGACAAGATTTCCCTCCCTGTGTTATAATATCCTTGGTTCGTGCCATTACTTTTACTTATAGAAAGAATTTTGTTATGAAAAAGATAAAGAGATCATCTGAGCTGTTGTGGCTCTTTGGAACGATCTTTGTTGCCCTCGGTGTTTCGATATGCAGCAAAGCAGATCTTGGAGTTTCTATGATAGCCGCCCCTGCCTTTGTAATTGCCGAGGCAATTTTACCGCTTTGGTCATTCTTCAGTGTTGGGGTTGCCGAGTACGTTTTTCAAGGACTGTTACTAATAGTTTTATGTATCTGCATACGCAGATTCAATTGGCGCTATCTGCTTGCCTTCGCAGTCGCTGTGCTATACGGTTACACACTTAATTTATTTTTATGGCTCCTCAGGGATATATATTTTGAAGCCGTATGGCTCCGCTGGCTGATGCTTATCGTTGGTGACGTATTTACAGCCTTTGGCGTTGCCTGCTTCTTCCGTACGTATATGCCCTTGCAGGTGTACGAGCTCTTTGTTGCAGAGCTTGCCAAAAGATTTGGCTTTAATATAAACAAGACCAAGTGGGCATTTGATATCAGCCTGCTTGTCATTTCTATCACACTTGCCGTAACACTGTTTGGCGATCTCTCCACTTTTGATTGGTCAACGATAGGATATGCCTCATTCCACAGCATAGGACTTGGAACCTTGGCAACAACCCTTATCAACACCCCAATAATCACCTTTATGGGTAAGCTTATAGACCGCTTTTTTGA
This sequence comes from Eubacteriales bacterium, assembly GCA_045533995.1. GTDB lineage: Bacteria > Bacillota > Clostridia > Oscillospirales > CAG-272 > HGM12713. The sequence goes on along the minus strand of JAZSIV010000153.1, from coordinate 3,024 downwards.
TCGATCCCCGCTTTTCCCAACGCTTGAAGGCTTCTTAAAACGAGCTTAACTGCAGAAGGACAGAGAGCTTTTTCTCTGTCCTTTTTTATATAACCGTTGAAAAGGAGCTCCCTTTTTGATATAATTTAAAATTGAAGGGCGATATACACAATAAAAGCATTTTAGGAGAATATGATGAACATTTCAAAAGAACTTGACCTTTCTATAAAATTGGCTGAAACGAAAAGGACAGCAGGGGGATATCTTGTCGGCGATAAAGAATATAACACATATATGACGAACTCGGAGTGGGCAGAATTTAAGGCCGATATGCTGCCGAGCGCTCTTGACGAATACGGCGCAGGTAGCGGCGGTGAGCTTGACGAAAAAAACGGCCGCCCGCCGAAAATGGCTTGCTACGGCTCGTCAAGCCGTATGATATATATGCTTTCGCGTCATAAAGAGGGATTTCACTATGAGAAAAAGCTCCCCACCACAATTGGTGGCACGGCTGATCTTGACGGATTTTATGAGGACGACAGCCGCTATATTTTCGTTGAAGCAAAATGCCACGAGCCTTATTCCACCAAAAACAATTCGGTAAGCAAGGCTTACGAAAAGCTGTATAACTACATCAATGAACAAATGACAGGCAACCTTGAAATTGCTATGAAGCCCAGCAAATGCGGGCGCTATCTTGACGTCGAGTACTTTTCTGACGGAGAAAAGCTTGAGCATTTTGATATGAAGCAGATCATATGCCATCTGCTCGGAATTGCGACGGGGCTACTCAAGGGCGAGCTTGCACAAAAGCAGATAGACTTTATCTATCTTCTCTACGACCCCACCGAACTTGACCTTGCAGACGGTATAAGAGGGGCAATTGACGAAATTTATGAGAGAACGTGCTACGAGTGTAATCTTGCTGATTTTGCATCGCTTTTTCGCGTAATTCTTGATTTTCTTAAGGCCGATAAGTACGGTGATGTGATATCGGATGAGAACATTGATGAGATCATCTACAAGTTCACCTTTGCGCTTGCATCTCAGGAATTTTATCCTATACTTTTAGATTGAAAGTACAAAAAAACCTTTTCAAGCAATATGACCGCAATACTTATTAAAAGGGTTGCGTTTTTTGCTTTTTTATGGTATCATATATGTAGAAAATAAATTCTGCGGGGTGATAAGCTTGAGATCTCATCAAAAGAAAATGATTGCACCTATCGTGATATCGGTAATAACTATACTTTATTATATCATTTACTTTGGCTTTTTGATCTCGCTTATAGGCGGGATCTGGAAATATGCTTTAGGTATTATTCCTATTGCATTTTCAGCATTAACGGTCATGGTTTGCATAGAAAGAATAAATGAAATTACGAAAGGTGAAGAAGATGATATTAGTAAATACTGATTATATCAGCGGAAAAGAACTCGAGACCCTATCTCTTGTAAAGGGCAGCACCATTCAGTCAAAGCACATCGGAAAAGATATTGCGCAGAGCTTTAAGACATTGGTTGGCGGAGAGCTGAAATCCTATAATGAGATGATGAACGAGGCAAGAGCTCTTGCTACAAAAAGAATGGTTGAAGAGGCAGAGGCACTCGGAGCTGATGCCGTAGTCAATATTCGTTATGCTTCCTCGGCAGTTATGCAGGGCGCGGCAGAGGTTATTGTTTACGGAACTGCAGTCAAATTTATAAACAAGTAAGAGCATTCAATCTGCATAAACACTTTTAGGGCTACCCCTCGGTAGCCCTTTTTCTTTATAGCTCCTGCAAAAAATAGTTGAAATTTAGCGAAATTTGTGATATAATATAAAAAAATTTGAAAGGGGTTTTTATTATGGCAAAGAAAAATAATTCCGAGCTTTTCTCTTCACTTCTCTATATTATAATCGGTGTGCTTCTCGTTGTGTTCAAGTCCGCTACACTCGGTTGGGCTATGACTATCGCAGGCATATTCTTTGTGATCTCAGGTATTCTTGACTATGCAAAGAAGCACTGGGCAGGAGGAACGGTAAGCCTTATAATCGGTATTGCTATTCTTGTTCTCGGTTGGGCAGCGGCACAGATCGTGTTGCTCGTTCTCGGCATTCTGATCGCTGTCAAGGGTCTCGTTGCTCTCATCGAAGTACTTAAAAAGAAGAAGCCCAACGCGCTTCAGGTTGTATTCCCTGTTCTTTCGATAGTTGTAGGTCTTATGCTTGCATTTGGAAACGCACTTGACATTATGATCGTAATCGTTGGTGTACTTTTGGCTATCGACGGCGTTATCGGACTTCTCGGCTCAATTAAGAAATAAAATATCACAAACAAAATAACACCGCACGCCAAGCGTGCGGTGTTATTTTTTATTTTCCGAATTTTATTGTAAATCCGCCGTCGGAGTCCGAAGAATCCGAGCTGTTATTAGTCGGAAGATATGGTATTATCTCCTCTGCGATCCTTGAGATAGGCATTGACTGCAAATAAACCTTTCCGGGTCCCGTTATCTTGGTGTGGAAAAGCCCCTCGCCGCCAAAGATAACGTTTTTAACGCCTTTGACCGTCTGAACGTCTATGGTACAGCCCTCGGTCATTGCCGCAAGATATCCCGTATCAACGATAATGCTTTCGCCCACACCGAGCTCGTATTCCTTGCAATATCCGTCGATCTCGATAAATGCGGTTCCGTTCCCCGAGATCTTCTGCATTATAAAGCCCTCACCGCCAAAAAGTCCAACGCCAAAATTATGCTGAAAATAGATCGACAGATCCATTCCCTTTTCCATTGCGAGAAATCCCGATTTCTGCACGATAATAGAATTGCCCTCGCTGATCTCAAAAGGAATTATCGAGCCGGGAAAGCTTGATGCAAAGGCGATCATTCCGTCGCCTCCCACTGCGGTGTAATCGTTTACAAAAAGCTTCTCGCCCGAGAACATCTTACTGAAAAACTTTTTGACTCCGCCGCCCGTGTTTGTTTCCATCTTCATGTTGGGGCTCATCCAGCTCATGCTGCCGCCCTCTGTGATCATGGAAGTCGGGTCGTAGCCATGT
>JAZSIV010000014.1:0-6432 GCA_045533995.1 Eubacteriales bacterium | reverse complement strand
CTCTTATAAAGCTTCTTATCGGCAAGCTCGTTCCGACCTCGGGATACGTCGAGGCGGGCTACAACGTAAACGTTGGATATTACGATCAGGAAAATCAGAACCTTACCGACTCGAACACCGTGCTTGACGAGCTTTGGAACGCTTACCCTGCCCTTACCGAGCTCACTGTGCGCTCAACTCTTGCTTCCTTCCGCTTCTTTGGTGAGGATGTCTTCAAGCAGGTTGCAGTGCTAAGCGGTGGCGAGCGTGCACGGCTTACACTTGCAAAGCTTTTGCTTTCCGAGATGAATCTACTTATCCTTGACGAGCCGACAAACCACCTTGACATCGCCTCTCGCGAGGCGCTTGAAGAAGCTCTTGAAGAATTTGACGGAACGATAATCACCGTTTCGCACGATCGATATTTTATAGACAAGCTTGCGACCCGCATAATAGATATCGTGCCGCCTCACCTTGGAAAATGCAGAGACGTTATAGTCTCGCACGTGGGCGAGGGTTACACTGAGCTCTGCCGAGAAAGAGAAGCCGAGCTTAATTCAAATAAATTTTCGTCGGCTTCAGGTGGTGAAAGCGCGCCAAGCGGCGGAAAGGAACAATATCTTGCTGCAAAGAAAAGCTCTGCCGAGCAGAAAAAGCAACAGAGATATATAGAGCGTCTTAAAAAGGAAGCGACTGCACTTGAGGGCGAGCTTGAAGCAATAGAAGCCGAGATGCAGGGCCCTGCAGCGACAGACTACGTGCGCCTTTCCGAGCTTGACAACAGAAAGAACGAAATAGAAGAGCGCCTGCTCTTTATATACGAGGAGACCGAATAATTTTCTATTGACCTATTATATTTGATATGCTACAATAAAAATAACAATATTGACATAAGAAGGAGAGCCCGATATGAAGACCTTTGCAAAGATTTTATGTTTGACCATGTCTATTGTTATCACGCTATCCTTACTTGTTTCTTGCGATGCCGACAAGGACGGCAAAACACACGATCCGAATAATGAAGAAGTCACTACCCTTTTAAACTCCGAGAGTGAAACCGAAGCACCTAAAAAGGAAACCGCTATGCAAAAGATAATTAAAAGAATGCAGGAAGACGACAACTACCTCATAATTTCTCTTGGCGACAGCATCACACAGGGTCAGGGCGCAAGCTCTGTTCACACCACATATACTGCCGTTTTCACAAAGGGACTTGCAGAAAGATTTCCGAACAAATCGGTCGTCCGCATTGACGGCAACCGCGACGGAGATCATATCGGTTCATATAGCAGAAGAGTTTTATCAGAAGGAAGTGAGGGCAAGATAACCGTTGTGCGCTCGGGCATTGGCGGGAACACAGTTTCCCGCTTGATAAAAAGGAAGAGCGACTATACAAACAGAGAGTTTGAAAACAACTCTACCGCCGATCTCTTTATAATCTCGGTCGGCATCAACGATTCGATCGTTGAGGACTCTTCGAAATACGTCACCCCCGAGGTGTTCAAGCGCAATCTTAACACGCTTGTTACCATTATAAGACAGGCTCACCCGGGTGTTGATATTATCTTCCTTACACCTACCTGGCGTGACTACGGAACAGAGCACAAGAGCACCATCGACGCTCACGCAGCGGCTATGATCGAATTTGCAAACGAGCAGGGTATTCCCTACGTTGATATGCACAAGATGTGGATGGATCACCTTGTCATCGGCGAGAAGAATTTCGGGCAGGGCGACTGGCTTGTTGACGGCGGTGACCGCTGTCATCCGAGTGACGCGGGTCACGCGGCAATGGCAGAAGAGCTCCTTAAAAATATGTTTGAAGAAAATTGAATTTTATATAACCAAAAGACCTCAGGTTGATCTACCTGAGGTCTTTTGGTCTAACTATTATTTTTTACTTGACGTATAGTAATATCCGTATGTTTTGTTCTTGGTTTTCTTTTTCCTTCCGTTAAGAACGGTTCCTATTACCTTTGCGCCGCTGTTGTTCATCGTTTCCTTAATAGAGTTTATCTGGTCGGCATAAGCCTTTCCCGATCTAACAACGATAACAGACGCATCGCAGACAGCACCTATAACAGCACTGTCTATAACAAGTCCGACAGGCGGAGAATCAATTATAACGTAATCGTACTTCTCTCTTGCATCGGCTATAAGCTCCTTAAAGGCATCAGAGCCGAGCATCTCGCAGGGGTTTTGGGGAAATACGCCTGCAAAAATAACGTCAAAGCCGTAATCCTCGACCTTGTAAAAAATTTCTTCTTTTTGTGTCAGTCCCGAAAGGTAATGGCTAAGACCAATTATCTTATCGCCGCCCTCATCGTCACTTATCATCGCAGATCTTCTGAGATCACCGTCTATTAAAAGCACCTTTTTGCCTATGTTTGCAAAATCCTTTGCAAGACTTATTGAAACGGTTGTTTTTCCGTCTCCGTCTCTATAGCTCGTAACTACTATTGTCTTTATGTCCTTGCCGCAGAACTGAACATTTGTACGAAGGACCTTGTATGCCTCTTCCGAGGAGACACTTGTATTATTTTCTATGAGAGATATAGTCTTCATATTACACACTCCTCTTTACTTTTTTGAAATAAAAGCATACTTCGATCTTGTTTTCTTGTCATGTGACATAGACACACTGCCAAGTACAGCAAGCCCTGTATAAGTCTTTATGTCGTCGGCTGTTATGATCTTCTTCTTAACAAAGGTTATCACAAAAAAGAATGCGTAAACAAGAGCTGCCGCAACCACACCGGCTAATGCCGCAACGTAATATCCCTTAGAATTTACAGGGGACTTGTTAACGGAGCCCGGATCGAGCACCTCTGCGCGTCCCATATCCATCTCAGTTATAACTCTTCCGCCGTGACGGCACACAGCATTAACTACGTCTGCCGCAAGCTCTGCCGAGCGCGCTCTTACCGTAACGTAAATGATTCTTGTGTTTTCTACCGTCGATACACTTATCATTCCTTTGAGCGTTCTGTAATCAATGTTGTATCTGTCAAGAGCAAGCTCCTCTATAACAGGCTGTAGTACTCTGCGGCTGGTAAACACCTCTCTGCATTCTTCAACTATAGTCATAGCTATTGCTAACCAGTTTCTGATCTCGGTTGAGCTTGACTGATGCTTTTCCGCATCGGTTCCTGCCACAAGTATCGAAGAGGTCGATTCATATTTGGGAGTATATCTGTAGTTTTGCAAAGCTCCGGTTGACGCCGCAACGACTATTGCAACGAGAAGTATTATCCAAAGCTTTGAAATAAACAGGCGAAAAATTTCCAAAAGGGAAACTTCTCTCTCTTTTTCCATATCCTTATCCGCCTTTCCTATGTTTCTATAAGCATTAATTTCTTGTTAATTTTAACATATATATTGAACAAAGTCAATAGAATTTTTCTTTCTTTGTCAAAATTCAAAAAATATGAAGTCGAAATAAAAAATTTTTATTAACCCTTTATTTTATCTCAATTGTATGATATAATAAAAATGTGATATTGTATTTTTTTGAGGAAAGTATGGAAGAGCTTGAACTTTTAAGAGAGAATTTTCAGCCTGTATTGCTTGGGAACTCTGCCTTAGCGCGAAAACTTGCAAGAGAGCTATATATGCGCTTCGGCATCGTTTCGTATATATGCGACACAAAGAAAAATTTTTGGTCATCGCTCAGCTTCAGCTACATACAGTTTAAGGTCTGTTCTCCCGACTGTGACGAGCTCTTATGCACCGAGCTTTTCGATATATCCGCCCTTGACGAGACCTGCGTTTTTGCAGTGATCCCCTGCACCGATGTTTTTTCGGATTTTCTATCTCGAAATACCGAAAAAATAGAGGGGCGATATATAATTTCCGAGCCCGATAAAATATATGAATCATTTCCACTGCTTCGCCGCCGAGGCGTTGCCGCAAAATAAATTTCGGAGGATACCGCTATGTTTTTAGACAAACTTTACGACAGGATCGAGGTTAAAGAGATCATAAACAAAAAAGAGCTTGATCTTACCTCTCTCTCCGTATCGCAGATATGCTGTGATTCGAGAAAGGCGGAGGAGAACTCGGTCTTTGTATGTATCTCGGGCGCACTTTACGACGGACACGAATATGCGGCGGCAGCATATCAGAAGGGTTGCAGGATCTTTGTCGCACAAAAGGAGATCGACCTTCCCGACGATGCGGTGACGATCATTACGACAGATTCGAGAATAGCCCTCGCTTCCCTTTCAGCTGAATTTTTCGGCAACCCCTCAAAAGAGCTTACTATTGTGGGTATTACAGGAACAAAGGGAAAAACAACTACCTCTCTGCTTATATATAACATCTTGAATGCAAACGATATACCCGCAGGCTACATAGGTTCAAACGGAGTTCAGTTTTCATCCTTCCATTTTGAAACGCTGAACACCACCCCCGAAAGCTACGACATACAGTATTATATGAGAAAAATGGTCGATGCGGGAGTAAAGGTGCTCGTTATGGAGGTCTCCTCTCAGGCGCTTATGCTCGCGAGAGTTCACGGCATCAAATTTGATATCTGTGTTTTCACAAATCTCTATCCCGACCATATAGGAAAATACGAGCATCCGTCCTTTGACAACTACAAGGCTTGCAAACACTCGCTCTTTACCGATTACGATGCAGGATTTGTGGTTTACAATGCCGACGACAGCCACGCAAACGAGGTGATCACAGGCTGTAACTGCCCCAGCAAGGGCATCGCTGTGCACGGAAAGGCAGATTACACCGCAAGCGATATAACCTATTTCCGTTCGCCGGGATCTATCGGTGTGTCGTTCACCTGTAAAGCGGACGATATGGCGAAGACTGCCTTCCCCGTTTCTCTCTCATTCCCCGGAGAATTCAGTGTTTATAACGCGCTGACATCTATTGCCGTCTGTCAAAGACTTGGAATTGCGCTTGAGAAGATCTGCTCTACTATGAAGGAAATTCGTATCAAGGGAAGATTTGAAACAATAGAATGTCCGAACGGTGCGACGGCTGTAATCGACTATGCGCACAACGGAGTAAGCCTTGAAGCTGCGCTCTCGGCTTTGCGCATTTACGAGCCTAACCGACTTATCTGCCTGTTTGGCTCTATCGGCGGAAGAACGCAGATGAGACGCACCGAGCTCGGTCTTGTCGCATCAAGAAATGCCGACCTCTGTATCATCACGTCGGACAACCCCGACAACGAACCGCCTATGAATATCATTGGTGAAATAACCACCTATTTTACCTCGGACAGCTGTCCCTACCATGCTATTCCCGACAGACGAAAAGCTATAGAGTTTGCCCTCAAAAATTCGCAAAAGGGTGATATCATCCTGCTCGCAGGAAAGGGGCACGAGACATATCAGCTTATCTGCGGTGTGCGTGAGCATTTTTCGGAAGCTGAAATAATTAAAGAATACGTTGAAGCAATAGGTTAAGTTATTATATTGTTCTTAAAGAGAGGCTTTTTAAGGTTTAGAGGAGTTATTATTAAGGGGAGGCTTTTTGAAAAAAGCCTCCCCTTAAACCCCTCAAAAAACTTTCAAATCGTTTTTGAGGAAGATGTTTGATATTTTTACAGCAACGGAAATGAGTTGTTTCCGTTTGTTTTCGGGTCGTCGTGAGCAACGATACCTGTCTGACCTTAAATTACCGCCAACGTTGTAGAGACCGGCGTCCCCGACGGTCTGTTTTTGCGGGAGGAGCAAGCCCCGCACCTACCTATCTACATAAAAGCCTCCCTCCGAGAGGGAGGGGGACCGCGTTAGCGGTGGAAGGAGCCTGCGTAGCTTTGAGATCAGTCAAACCTTATTGTATCGCACTCTCCTTCAGTCGCCTTTCGGCGACAGCTCCCTCCCGGAGGGAGCCTTTTTTCAAATCAAAGATCGTTCTTTCCCTAAAAAAATTTACTGTTTAATTGACAAATCCTCTAAAACGTGGTACAATAATTAAGCTACGCAAACTTAATATTATGCAGATCAGGTATGTTCCCCTCCAAGGGAATACTATACCTTTTTTTCTGTAATACTATTTTTGAAATTGGCAAAAATGCGAATTCCATTAAGTAGTATTACAGTTTATACTTGATCTATTTAAGTTTGCGTAGCGGCAATCGGGGTTTGCGTTTTTCGGTGCGTGTGACTTCGGTTGTGCGCACTTTTTTATTTTAAAGGGAAAATTACCATGGACGAATTTCTTAAAAAGCTACTTAAAAAACACGAACACGATGAGAAATTTAAGACGGTTGTAAAAGCGGATTACCGCGCGGATGGTTTTGAAACAACCTCCAATTTGATCATAGATAAATTGGAAATAAAAACATTGGTAGAAATAACAAAGGTTATTTCAAGCTCTACTCTGCTTGATGGCGTTGTGGGATTGCCAAGGACCCGCTTTCTTGAGTTTTTACATTTTTGCAACAGTCTTGCAAGGGACAACTATGCAATACTTGAAGCAAAGATG
>JAZSIV010000168.1:0-11748 GCA_045533995.1 Eubacteriales bacterium | reverse complement strand
CCCTCCGTGGTGACGATAAAGGCATCGACCGATCTTTTAGAGGGCATAGGCTCGGGCTTTGTTTACAGCGACGACGGATATATAGCCACTGCCGCACACGTCGTTTCGGGAATGACGTGCATAGACGTAATAATGCACGATGGAACGGTATATCCCGCAGAGCTTATTTCAAAAGACGATCTGTGTGATATAGCACTTCTGAAAATAAATGCAAAGGGTCTTGAAAAGGTAGAATTCGGTAGTTCTGCCGATCTGCTCGTAGGAGAGGAGATAGTCGCTATCGGAACTCCGGCTTCAATAGACTTTGCAGGCACTATGACACGGGGTGATATATCCTACAACAACAGAACGGTTTATATATACAGTGAAAAGGACGGATCGCTTGAGAAAAAGATGACTCTGTTGCAGACGAGCGCCGCCCTCAATCCCGGAAATTCAGGCGGACCTATCTTTGATTCGTACGGGAAGGTTGTAGGAATCGTTACGATGAAGCTTGGCGACAACTTTGACGGCATAGGATTTGCTATACCGATAGACGGAGCGAGAGCAATAATTGAGGATATGATGTCTGGAAAAGAGCTGACAAATGAAAAACGCGCGCTCGTTGCATCCTTTGCCCCAAAGCTCGGAATATCGGGAGAAAATTTTTCTAACGGAAAAATTTACGGTGTCGCTATCCGCGCCTTTTTCGAGGGCAAGAGCGATGCATCTAAAAAACTGTGCGAGGGGGACGTCATAATCTCAGTGAACGGCACCCCTACTGTAAATATTAAAAACCTCACCGATGAGATAAACAAATACTTTGTGGGAGATACCGTTGAAGTAACAGTTTACCGTCAAGGACAAATGCTTACTTTTACCGTGATTTTAACTCAATAACAAATCAATATAACAAAATCGTTTTTACACCTTGCATAAAAGCTCTGTATATGTTATAATATTAAGTAATATTATAATTACACAGAGCTTTTTTCTGTAACAAGGAGATTTTATGCCAACATTATCTCTTCCCTTCTGGGAAACAGTATTAAGATTGCTCGTTTCTATATTTTGCGGCGGTATCATCGGAATAGAACGAGGTAGGAAGCACCGCCCCGCAGGCTTTAGAACACACATGATAGTTTGCGTTGGTGCGGCACTTACTATGATATTAAGTACATATCTCTCGGTTATGATCGTAAACGTATGGGGTCTTAGTTATGACCTTATGAAAACCGACGTCTCGCGTTTTGGCGCACAGGTAATAAACGGAATCGGTTTTTTGGGTGCAGGAACGATAATTATAACCGGCCGTCAGCAAATTAAAGGACTTACGACCGCGGCGGGTCTTTGGGCTTCCGCTTGTATGGGCCTTGCGATAGGTGCAGGATTTTACGTAGGCGCACTTATTGGCTGTCTGTTTATACTTCTTACTATAATCGTATTTTCAAAGCTTGAGCATTTTATACTCTCACACTCACGCAATGTAAATATATACGTTGAATTTGAATCTATAGATAACGTTGCACATATTGCAACAAAGCTCAAGGAGCAGGAAGTCAGAATATTTGACGTTGAAATAACAAAACCAAAAAGCAGTGAGGGTAACAAGACTCCTTCTGCAATTTTTAGCATAAAAATGCCAAAGAAAAAATCACATGCGGTTATCATTGCATCCATTGCACAGCTTGATGGAATTCGAGCTATTGAAGAACTTTGATAGGAGGAAAATAGAATGTTAGATTCTCTTAATTTTTTAAGAAGTGCCGATCTTGATACTCTATCTATAGTTCTCCGTCTGTTTCTTGCCGTTCTTTGCGGCGGTGTTATAGGACTTGAGCGAGAAAGAAAAAGACGTCCCGCAGGCTTCCGTACTCATATACTGATATGTCTCGGTGCCGCTATGACAACTCTGACCAGCCAATTTATCGTACTTGAGCTTGGACTGTTTACCGATATGGCAAGACTTGGAGCCCAGGTAATAGCAGGAATCGGTTTTATCGGTGCGGGAACTATAATCGTAACCAAGCGCCGTCAGGTAAAGGGACTTACGACCGCGGCAGGTCTTTGGGTGTCGGCTATAGTAGGTCTTTGCTGTGGTGCGGGATTTTACGAAGGCGCTATAATGACGACCTTGATAATTCTCATTGCAGAGATCGTATTTGCAAGGCTTGAATACTTTATTATTTCCCACGCTCGCGTGTCGAATATATATATAGAATATACCGACAGTGAAAAGCTTGGAAAGATAATTGACACGATAAAGAAGGCTGGCGCTTACATAATTGATCTTGAGATAACGAAGTCCTCGGGCGACGGAAAGAATTCCTGCGTTACCTTCTCGCTTCAAGCGCCGAGAAAGACCTCACACGACGCACTTATGACACTTATTGCAAAAACCGACGGAGTAATCTCGGTAGAAGAGCTTTAATAAAAATCCACCTCGGAGCTATAAACTCCGAGGTGCTATTTTTTAGTTTATCTTTTTGAGCTTTGCATAGGTCGCCATAAGCTTTTTTGTGCCTACCTTTTCAAACGATATCTCGTAAAGAATATCTGCTCCCATAGGCTTTACCGAAAGTATCTCTCCCTCACCAAAGGTTATATGAGAAACGCGATCACCCTCGCAAAACATTTCTGTACTACCGCTCCTTATCGGCTTTGTAAACACCTTGCCGATGGTTACACTGTCGCCAACGTTACTGCGGGATGCAGAACTTCCCTGCGTGCCAACGTAGGTTTTTCCTGCCCCCTGCGATGCGGTATTTGAATATCCCGACGAGAACGACGAAAATCCGCTCGTATGCGCGCGAGGCGGCATATCCTTATTTATAAGACCCACAGGTATCTCGGTCACAAAACGGGAGATAGGATTATATGCCGTTCTTCCGTAAAGCATTCTGCTCTTGGTATGAAGAATATAGAGCTTTTTCTTTGCTCTCGTTATTGCAACGTAAGCAAGTCTTCTCTCCTCCTCCATATCGGCATCCGAGCCACTCATAATGTTTTGCATTCCGGGGAAGATACCGTCCTCCATTCCAGGCAAAAATACGATAGGAAATTCAAGTCCCTTTGCCGAATGTATAGTCATCATCACACAGGCATCGGCACTCTCATCATATTTGTCCACGTCAGCAACAAGCATAGTTTCTTCAAGGAATCCGCCAAGGGTCGGCTCTTCGGTATGGCTCTGATATTCAATAACACCCGAGATAAATTCATCAAGGTTTTCGAGTCTGTCCCTCTCCTCTTCGCCCGCATCAACGAGCATCTGTCTGTATCCCGACATATCAAGCACCTGACCCACAAAAGCATCAAGAGGACAGCCGTCGTCAAGTATCTTTCTAAGGCGGAGAATAAGACGTGCAAAATCAACAAGAGTGTCCTTTGAACGGCCTAGAGCCGCATATCTGTCGGCATTTCTTATGACCTCAAACAGCGAAATATTGTTTTCAGATGCAATCGCCCTGATAGCCTCGATAGTCTTATCTCCTATCTTTCGTTTAGGCTCATTGATGATCCTCAAAAGTCGCTCTGCATCGTTATGATTATTTATAAGCTGCAAGTATGCAACTATGTCTCTGATCTCCTTGCGGTCGTTGAATCGTGTTCCGCCGAGCATTCTGTACGGCAGACCGCTTTTTGCAAAGGTACGCTCAATTGTGTTTGACTGCGCATTCGTTCGGTAAAGCACCGCAAAATCCTTATAGGTCGCTTCTCCCGATGCGACGGCATCGTTTATCTTGTCGACAAGGTATCTCGCCTCGGCATTATGGTCATCACAAAGACGAAGTATTATCTTTTCACCTCTTCCGTTCGACGTCCAGAGCTCCTTGCCTCGTCTACCCTTGTTACAGCTTATAACTGCATTTGCAGCATCAAGAATATTCTGTGTAGAACGGTAATTTTGCTCAAGCTTTATTACCTTTGCATCATTGTAGCTCTTGTCAAAGGAAAGAATATTTTCAATAGTCGCTCCTCTGAATTTGTATATACTCTGGTCATCGTCGCCTACTACCATCAGATTTCTGTGCTTTGCAGACAAAAGCGAGGTAAGAACGAACTGTGCCACGTTGGTATCCTGAAACTCATCAACACAAACGTACTTAAATTTATTCTGATAATATCTGCAGACATCCTCCTGCTCTCTTAAAAGTCGGACGGTCTGCATAATAATATCGTCGAAATCGAGAGCGTTAGACAAAAGAAGATTTTTCTGATATTCCTCGTATATCTCACCTATCTTGCGAAGTCGAAAGTCTCCGTAATTCTTGCGGAGAAATTGCTCGGGTGTTTCAAGACTGTCTTTAGCTCGGCTGATATAATTCATAACCGTCTTTATAGGCATTGTCTTTTCGTCTATTTTGAGCGTTTTCATTGTAGCTGTAACCGCTCTCTTTGTATCGTCGGTATCATATATGTTAAAGTTTTTCTGATAACCTATCTTCTCTCCGTGAGCTCTCAGAATTCTGACACAGATAGAATGGAAGGTACCTGCCCAGATATCGTTTGCAACGTCATCGTTGTCAAATGCCGCTGCAAGACGGTTCTTTATCTCCTTCGCCGCTTTGTTGGTAAAGGTTATCGCCAATACCGAGTAAGGCGGGCACGGATCGCAGATAAATTCGGGAAGAACGTTTTTTTCTATCTCCTCGGGAGTGAGTGCAAGTGAACCCTCAAGACGAGCGACCGTGTCCTCATCAAGATAAGGGGGAATGTGATCAGAAAAATATGTATTTCCATATTTAATTATAAAAACAATTCTGTTAACAAGAACGGTAGTCTTTCCGCTTCCTGCTCCCGCGAGTATCAATAGCGGCGAATTTATAGTAAATACCGCCTCTCTCTGCTCGGGATTAAGCCTTGAATATGCCTTATCAAAAAGCTTTCTTTTTATATTCAGATATTTTTCTCTGAGCTCCATAATATATCCTTTATTAAAAACAAGATATTATCATTATACAATATTTTTTTGAATTTTTCAAGCACAAAAGTCGGACAATGAAAAATAAAAAGGTGCCGCACAAAGTGCGGCACCCGAACAAAATCTATCAGTTACTTTCTGTTCTGCTGATTCTGATTGTTTTTGTTCTGCTCATTCTTCTGATTGTTCTGCTGATTCTGGTTGTTCTGGTTGTTCTGATTATTCTGTCTGTTCTGGTTGTTCTGATTGTTCTGGTTGTTCTGATTGTTCTGATTATTCTGGTTATACTGATTATTCTGCATAAATTATATGCTCCGTTTCTCCGTCGGCATAGATAGTATATTACACAGCCATTGCCGACGGTTTATGACTGTAATCAATAGCCCGATATATATCGGACACAATAATTATTTGCAAAAAAAAGCTCCGCTATTCACGGAGCTTTTCTTTTTTATTTTCATTCAAGAATATATTTTGACTCTACTTCTTCCATTATATTTGAAGTAACTGCATATATGGTTATAAAGAATATAAACACACCTACAGTATTTACTATTCCTGCAAAATTATAATTTTTCGTGCCAAAATCATAAAACAGATCGGAAGCAGCGCAAACAATTGCACTCGCCCACACAATATATATTTTTTTATTAAGGCTTTTATGTACCTTTGCTATTTTGTCATCGACCCGCACGGTCGCCTCGGGAACAGAAAATCCCGTATGGTTTTCTATGACCCAACGCAACACGTTGGTTATGCCCCACACAGCTATCAAAAAGCCTACTGCTTTTACAAGCGAGAACAAGAGCATTGTAGTGTATGCACTGTAAGCCGCATCGTTTCTGTCAACCGCGCTATAAAAATATTCGCTGAAAAATCTATACTCGGCAATCTCTGCCCCCACTGCCGCAAATGTATAAACAACAAAGGGTATGAGCACGTTTGCCACCTTTTTCATCTGCTTTCTTATTACAAATGCGGATATAGCAAGAACGATAGCCGCCAGAATATCGGGCAAAACGTTTTTATCGTCAAGTCGCAGATCAAAGCAAAGAAATGCCGCAACACAAAACATGAAGAAAACTACCTTAAGCGTTTTTCTCGTAAAAATGCTGTCCTTTGGCAATATCTTTTCTCTGAATTCGTCCGATATCGCGCCTATAAATTCCTTGTCTCGCAGAACTCTTCTGAAGTAGCTTATTTCGACAGCGAGCCATATAATACCGCAAATAAATGTAGCAAATATAGACATTGAACGCAAAAGTCCGATATACTCATATATGCTTATCATTCCCGCCGCAGATTCATCATAGCTCTGTGTGCCGAGAACACTGAATTCGGGCAAAGCATACATCGCCGCCTTGAATATAACGAAAAAGCGCGCCATCTTCTTTGCCTTATCGGTATAATTTTTCTTTGTTCCCTCACGTCTGCTTCCAACGACCGCCTTGTTAGGATATCTGTATCCAAGTGCGAGCAGTCCACCAAAAAGGTTGTTGTATGCCGGAAGAAGAACTATCATCTCTATGACCGCAAAGACAAGAGAGAAAAGCAGAAGCATTGTATTCTGCTCTTGACTGTACGACATACCGAAAACCATAAATATAGAACAGAATTTTACGATATCTATAACTATCATTCTGAGGAAGCCTTTTCTTGCCTCGCTGATATCGTCGTTCAGCTCCGAAATTTTAGAAAGAGAAAAATAAATTATCGCGTATCCAAAGAAATCGGGTAATATATCGATAATATTTATATTCGGATTGAACAAAAAGAAAAATGATACGATCACACCCCAAAGCCCGAGGTCTTTCTTTAATTTTGCCATATTCATTCTCCCTTCTATCTTCTTCTCTTGTTTTTCCGTTCTTCAAGCTTTTTCTTCGCGTAATCAACGCTGTCGTCAGCCGCCTTTTGTTCCCGCTTTGCCGTTTCTTCACGGAATTTATTTACAAACTCAAAGCGTGATCTTTTAAGCGGCATATCAACGTCACTCTCGTCGCATATTCTTGCATAAGCGGTGTATATGAGCACGAGGTTAAGTATGATCCACACGAAATATAAGATATATACAGGCATACTGAAATTTGTCTTATAATCACTTATAAATTCAAAGGGCAAAAGGGATACTGCGCACAGCAAATAGTAAATACATACAAAAATGAAATTTCTAATGGCTCCCGATACTATCTTCATGTCCTCGACATCCTTTGCAATCGCGTGAATGGCGAACAAAAGACAAGCGTTAAATATAAAAACGCAAGCATCGTCAACACTTCCGAGTGCCATCTTAAAGTTCTCTCCAACCGCAAAGCTGTTGACGAGAAGCATATTATTAAGAAGCTCCCCCGCCTTTACAAACAGATCCACTCCCGTTACCGCTATCATTAATACCGACGCATACATCGGAATATCAAAGGCTCTGTTATATTTACGAAGACGGACAAATGACGCGATCATAAAGCAATATCCCGCCAGTCGGAATAACACTCCAAAGGTGTTTATAGACATCATATAGGTCATAAAATAACCTATAAATAAAAGTCCGAATCCCATTTTACCTCCTTTCTCTCAAAGCTCCGCCAAGAGAAAATATTTTGTCAGCTATTTGTCTTGTCAGCTGAACCGCAACACTTCTTATATTTCTTTCCGCTACCGCAGGGACAGAGGTCGTTTCTGCCGACCTTGGGTTCATTTTTCTTTGTTATGCTTACCTTTTTCTGCGGTCTGCCCTCTGAGTCAAAGCCCTCTGTAAGCGGCTTTGCAACTTGAACTCTCTTTATCTCGGGAGTTTTTATCGTAATAGAAAGTATCATTCTTGCTGTTCTGTCGCGTATCTCGTCAACCATCGCGTCAAACATATCAGCACCGAGGATTCTGTACTCGGTCACGGGATCTCTCTGCGCATACGACTGGAATCTTATACTGTCCTTAAGGTCTTCCATCGCATCTATATGCTCGGTCCAACTTCTGTCAACGTTCTGAAGCAGAACTGCGCGCTCGATCTCGCGGAAGCGCTCCTCGCCTACAAGCTTTTCCTTGTCGTGATATATACTCTCCGCTTTATCGCAGAACAGGTCGATGATCTCTTCTCTTGTAAGCTTCTGAAGCTCATCGACTTCACTCTCGCCCTCATCAAAAAGGAGTCCCTTATAGTGCTCGCGAAGTCCGACTATATCCCACTGTGCAGCCTCATCTCCCGCAAGGAATCTTTCGGCAGTTGATACTATCGTTCCAAGTATCATCTTCTTGACGGTCTCACTGATATTATTTCCGTTAAGAACGTCGTTTCTCTGCTTATAAATGACATTTCTCTGCTGATTCATAACGTCGTCATAGGTAAGCACGTGCTTACGGCGACGGAAGTTCTGATCCTCTATCTTCTTCTGCGCGGATTCTATCGTGTTAGACAGTATCCTTGCATCTATCGGCATATTGTCGGGAAGGCCAAGACGGTCAACAACACCCATAAGTCTTTCCGAGCCGAACAGTCTCATAAGATCGTCCTCGAGCGAAAGATAAAATCTTGATTCACCCGGATCTCCCTGACGTCCCGAACGTCCGCGAAGCTGATTGTCTATTCTTCGGCTCTCGTGTCGCTCTGTTCCGAGAATGAAAAGTCCTCCCGCTTCCCTTACCTTATCGGCTTCGGGAGCGATCTCCGCCTTATATTTATCGTAGAGTGTGCGGAAGGTCTGTCTTGCATTCATTATTTCTTCGTCATCAACTAAAGCGGTTCCCGTTGCGAGCGCTATAAGCTCCTCGTCCATCTCCATCTTGCGCATCTCGCGCTTCGCCATATACTCGGGGTTTCCACCAAGCATAATGTCGGTTCCTCTTCCCGCCATATTCGTAGAGATCGTGACCGCGCCAAGCTTTCCCGCCTGCGCAACTATCTCGGCTTCCTTTTGGTGATGCTTTGCATTAAGAACGTTGTGAGTTATTCCCTCTCTGCGAAGTCTGCGAGAAAGCTCCTCCGACTTGTCTATTGAAACTGTACCGACAAGAACGGGCTGTCCCTTCTTATGACACTCAATAATCTGCTCTACAACGGCATCATACTTTCCCGCGACTGTCTTATAAACTCTGTCATCATGATCGCGTCTTATCATAGGCTTATTTGTGGGAATTTCCACAACGTCTATATTATAGATCTCACGGAACTCGTTTTCTTCGGTAAGAGCAGTACCCGTCATACCTGAAAGCTTTTTATACATTCTGAAGTAGTTCTGGAAGGTAATGGTCGCAAGCGTCTTGTTTTCCTTTTCGACCTTAACGCCCTCCTTTGCCTCTATTGCCTGATGCAAACCGTTCGAGTATCTTCTGCCGGGCATAAGACGTCCTGTAAAGGCATCTACTATCATTACTCCGTGCTCGTTTACAACGTAATCAACGTCACGCTTCATTACTCCGTGCGCACGGATCGCCTGATTTACGTGGTGGGCGATCTCCGCATTTTCTCTGTCGGAAAGGTTGTCGATCGAGAAGAATTTTTCAACTTTTGCCGTTCCCGCAGGGGTCAGCATTGCGTTACTTGCCTTCTCGTCAACGATATAGTCTGCATCTATATCGTCATAACTTTCCTTGCTGTCCATTTCCTTTATGAGATATCTTCTCATAGAGCGCACAAGCGCGTCTGCCCTGTCGTACATATCGGTCGACTTTTCACCCGCGCCCGAAATGATAAGAGGGGTTCTCGCCTCGTCGATAAGTATCGAGTCAACCTCGTCAACGATAGCAAAATTATGTCCTCTTTGTACCATTCTTTCTTTATAGACTACCATATTGTCACGAAGATAGTCGAATCCGAACTCATTATTAGTACCGTAGGTTATATCGCAAAGATATGCCTCTTTTTTCTCCTCGGGGGAGATCCCGTGTACGACAAGTCCCGTTTTAAGACCGAGAAATTCAAATACACGTCCCATTTCCTCACTGTCACGTCTTGCAAGGTAATCGTTGACGGTTACAACGTGAACTCCGTTTCCGGAAAGCGCATTGAGGTATGCGGGCATAGTCGCAACGAGCGTTTTTCCTTCTCCCGTTTTCATCTCGGCTATTCTTCCCTGATGCAGAATGATTCCGCCTATTATCTGAACTCTGAACGGTCTCTTTCCAAGAATTCTCTCGTCAGCCTCACGGATTGCAGCGAATGCATCGGGCAATATATCGTCAAGGGTCTCTCCATTCTCAAGTCTGTCTTTAAGAACTGCCGTAACCCCCGACAGCTCCTCATTTGACATATTCTTATATTTTTCTCCGAGAAACTCTATATAGTCAACAAGTTTTTCAAGCTTTTTAAGTTGTCTTTCACTGTACGTTCCGAAGACCTTATCAATAAGTCCCATTGAAACCTCCGACATTTTAAATTAAAATTTATAAAAAATACATATACTCTTTTAATTATACAACATATATGCCCCATTTGCAAGCATTTTTGGCTTTTGAGGTGAATTGTCTTTTGTAAATTTTTTTCGGGTACTTGAAAGAAGACGATAAAAGTTATATAATGTAGTCAGAAAAAGAAAAGGATAATACTATGAAAAAGATAAACATTGTTCTTCACGAACCTGAAATACCGCAAAACACGGGAAATATAGCAAGGACCTGTGCGGCAACGGGGGCGTCTCTGCACATTATTCGCCCGATGGGCTTTACGATAGACGACAAAAAGCTAAAACGCGCAGGACTTGATTATTGGGACAAGCTTGACATCACATATTACGACGATATAAACGATTTCTTTTCCAGAAATAAGGACGTAGAAATTTTTTATTTTTCAACCAAGGCTCCCAATACATATACAGAGGTAAGCTATGGAGAAAATACCTTTATAATGTTCGGAAAGGAGAGCCGTGGACTTCCCGAAGAGCTTTTGCACCAAAACAGAGAAAAATGCGTACGAATTCCTATGAGAAATTCTCTGCGCTCACTCAATCTTTCAAATTCAGTCGCCATTGCTGTATATGAAATTCTACGTCAGGATAATTTTGACGGGCTGCTTACCGAGGGAAAGTTGACAAAATTTGAATGGTAATAAAAACAAAGGAGTTTTTATGAACGAAAAGGTTTTAGTTGCGCTCAGCGGTGGTGTTGACAGCGCTGTTGCCGCGCTTTTTGTACTAAAGGCGGGATATAGTGTATCGGGCATCACAATGAAGCTTTTTGATGAAAATGAAGCAGTTCCCGATGCTGACACAGTAGAAGTGCCCACGCAGGATATTATGGATGCTAAAAGCATTTGCGATGCTCTCAAAATAGAACACTATTCTCTTTCATACGGCGAAAGCTTTCGCGAGCACGTTATAGCTGACTTTATTGAAAGCTATAAACAGGGCGGCACACCTAATCCTTGCGTAGAGTGTAACAGCAGGATAAAATTCGGAAAGCTGCTCGATTTCGCAACCTCTCACGGCTTTGACAAGCTTGCAACGGGACATTATGCAAGGGTTTCAAAGGACGAAAACGAAAGATATCTCCTAAAGACGGCTCTTGATAAAAACAAGGATCAGTCATATTTTCTTTGGAAATTAACGCAAGAACAGCTTTCAAGGGTAATCTTCCCCTTGGGCGAGCTTACAAAAGATGAAATTCGAAAAATAGCCGCCGACGAGGGCTTTTCCAACGCTCATAAATCGGACAGTCAGGACATCTGCTTTATTCCAAACGGCGATTACGTGAAATTTATTGAGGAATATACGAATGAAAACTTCCCCGAGGGAAATTTTGTTGATCTGTGCGGAAATATTCTTGGCAAGCATCAAGGGCTGATACGGTATACCGTAGGTCAGCGCAAGGGACTTGGGATCGCACTCGGCAAGCCCGCATTTGTGCACTCAAAGGAT
>JAZSIV010000013.1:0-4251 GCA_045533995.1 Eubacteriales bacterium | reverse complement strand
GTATACGAGGATACGCAGGTGATATTCTTTTTAACGATTGGTGCGGGAGATATATTATTCGTTACCTCAACGACTTTAGAAATATACTCGGGTGTCGTTCCGCAGCAACCGCCAAGTGCTCTCACGCCCTTCAGTGCAAGTGCCGCTACCTCCACCGCGAAATCCTCGGGGGTGACGTCGTATACAGTTTTACCCTCCACCGCGCGAGGAAGCCCCGCATTTGGCTTGAGTATTATGGGCAACGAGGAATATTTCAGATATTGCTCAACCACACCCGCAAGTGCTTTCGGGCCGAGTGAACAGTTTACTCCTATGGCATCTGCCCCCATACCCTCAAGCAGAGCTACCATTGCGGCAGGGTCGGCACCTGTCATCAGCTTGCCATCCTCACCGTATGCATTTGAAACGAAAACAGGGAGCTCACTTGATTCCTTTGCGGCAAGCAATGCGGCTTTAGTTTCGTAGCTGTCGTTCATCGTTTCAATGAATATGAGGTCTGCTCCGTATTTTACTCCGAGCTTTACAGTTTCCGAAAAGACACGCACAGCTTCTTCGAAATCGAGGTCTCCGTAGGGCTTAAGCATCTTTCCTGTAGGACCGATATCAAGGGCGACCCACTTTTTCTGTTCTCCAATGCTTTCCTCTGCCGCTTTTCGGGCAAGCTTTATGGCAGAGCATACTATTGTGTCAAGCTCGTCAGACGAAAATTTAAGAATGTTTGCTCCAAAGG
This sequence comes from Eubacteriales bacterium, assembly GCA_045533995.1. Taxonomy (GTDB): domain Bacteria; phylum Bacillota; class Clostridia; order Oscillospirales; family CAG-272; genus HGM12713. The sequence goes on along the minus strand of JAZSIV010000013.1, from coordinate 3,521 downwards.
TGTTGGTGTTAACGACGTTGCTTCCCGCATCGTAGTAAGCCTTGTGTATATTTTTAATTATTTCGGGATGGGTCACGTTCCAGCACTCGGGTGTTTCTCCGGGAAGAAGTCCTCTCTCCTGCAATAGAGTTCCCATGCCGCCGTCAAGATAAACTATATTATCCTTAAGAAATTCGGTTATTTTCATTTTTATCTCCGCTATTGAGTTTTATTTTTTGAGGTGATATACCTATTATTGCGCTCACCGATTTTGACGGTGACATCAAAAGGCTTTCATTAAGCGTAAGACCTATACTTTTCGGGCAGTCGAGTGCGCGGAAAATGTCTTTTTGCAATTCGAGCGGCAGATCACCGTAGCCTGGGCTGAATCTCTTGGTACTTATAAGTCCTTTTTCTGATAATTCAGATGTGATATCATTACAAAAAGCATCGCACAGAGCCTCTATCCGCTCATTACCTATCGCCTCAAGGAAAAGCGCTCTTGTTACCGACGTGCGACTGTATCTTGCAATGGCTCTGTCAAGCTCGATCCCTACCGTGGCGGCAAAGATAATGACCTCGTCACAGCCATAAAGATGCTTTTTGAGAGCTTCCGAGAATGTTTTCGTAAAGCCAAGATCTATATGATCATCGGTTATTTTCAGTGGTATCCTGCAAAAGCAGACGTTGTATGAAAGCTTTTTATGTATTTCGTTTACAGAGTCTTCGAGAATGACAGAAAACTCACCTCCGTCATCTTTGACACCCGCGTATCGCAAAATTTCTCTTTTGTCGATTGGGGGGGCGCAGTATGACCTTACAAATACCGTACTCATAGGCTTAACCAAGAATGTCCGAAAGATTTTTCTGTATGCTTGCGGCAACCTCGGGCTTGTTCATCGAATAAACGTGAACGTTCGTTATGCCGTTTGCAAAAAGGTCTATTATCTGGTCTGTTGCATATGCTATTCCTGCCTGCTTCATAGCGGCGGGGTCGGAGCCGAATTTGTCAACAATGCTCTTAAAACGCTGAGGCATAAATGAGCCCGATAGCTTTATTGCACGCTCTACCTGATTTCCGTTTGTGATGGGCATTATACCGGGGATAACGGGAATGGTAATGCCTGCCTCTCTTATCTTATACAAGAAATTAAAAAGCAGATTGTTGTCAAAAAACATCTGTGTTGTAAGAAAAGAACATCCTGCATCTACCTTTTCTTTGAGATGTTTTATGTCCTCTTTCTGACAAGAGCTTTCGGGATGTATTTCGGGATAACAAGCCGCACCTATGCAGAAGTCGGTATCAATTTGCTTAATATCGTAGATAAGGTCAACCGCGTGCTTGTATGCCCAGCCCGACCTGTCCGATGCTTCAAGCTCCGGTGTCAGATCGCCGCGCAGTGCCATAATATTTTCAATTCCCGCATCACGTAGGTCTTCTATCTTTTTTCTGACCGTTTCCTTGGTAGAAGAAACACAGGTGAGGTGTGCAAGGGTAGGAACTCCGTGAACCGATTTTATATTTTTTGCTATTTCAAGCGTATATTTGCTTGTTCCGCCGCCCGCACCGTATGTAACGCTCATAAATGACGGACGAAGAGTCGCGATCTCCTCGACCGCTTTTTTAACACTGTCAAACGAGGTGTCGTTCTTGGGCGGGAATACCTCAAAGGACAGGGAATATTTATCATTTTTAAGAATATCCGATAGTTTCATTTTATTTCCTCTTATCTTAATTATAACGTATTTGCAAGCACATTCACAGCAATGCCGAGTGCGGCAGATATCAGTATTAAAGTAATTGATGAAGGCTGTTTTTTTAGTAAATATTTTGAAACAAAGAAAATTGCACAAAGTACCAAAAAGATAGTAACCGAAACAAGATTAATTGAGAATTCCCCCGACGGAGCATATCCGAAAGCTTTTATTACAAGAAGTACGCCTGTCGAAAGAATAAGCGCAACTATCACAGGCTTTGCTCCCTTGAGAAAGCTTTTGAATATCTTGTTGTTTGTAAGATTTTTAAGAAAAGATGCGATGAGCAGGATTATAATAAACGACGGGGTTACAACGCCAAGCGTTGCCGCAATACTGCCAGGCAGACCGCCCTGAACAGAGCCGATATAGGTTGCCATGTTTACGGCAATGGGTCCTGGAGTTGATTCGCAAACTCCGATAAAATTGTAAAATTCGGTCTCGGTCAGCCATCCGTGGTTTATAACGGTCTCTTCGATAAGGGGGATCATACCGAAAGCTCCGCCGAAGCAAAACAGTCCGACCTTAAAGAATTCGGCAAAGAGAACAAGAAGGATCATTTTTTATCTACCCCCTTGTTTGCGTTCTTTAAGAGATATGCAAATATCCCTATGATACCGCCCGAAATTATAAAGAATATCGAGCTGAAATTTACCGACAAAAATTCAAAGACTATCATTGCGGCAAAAACTGCAAAAAAGACTGTCAGCGAAAGGATGCTCTTTTCAATTTTTTTGAACATATCCATTCCCGCTTTCAATATAAGAAATGCCACGGCGCATTTGATTCCCACAAAGGCGTACGCTACGTATCTGTTTGCCATAAATTCGTCAAGAAAAAGAGAGATAATAAAAATTATTATCAGAGAGGGAAGAACTACACCGAGAGTTGAAAAAAGACTTCCTAAAAATCCTTTTTTCTTATATCCCACGTAAGTAGCAAGGTTTATTGCAATAGGACCGGGGGTAGATTCGGCAATCGTAAGCACTTCTAAAAGCTCATCGTCGTCAAGCCAAGCCTTTTTATTTACAACTGTCTCGCGGATATTGGCTATCATGGCATAGCCGCCGCCAAAGGTGAAAAGCCCTATCTTAAAAAAGGTCAGAAAAAGAGAAGGTAGCATTTTTTAACCTCACATAAAAATTAAAAAGGGAAAAAACAATTATTTTTAATAATTATATCACTTTATAATAAATAAGTAAAGTATTCGGCGGTATAAAAAAATAGTCCTTCGATAAAAAGGACTATTTGTCTGCCACACAACATATTTATTATATCACAAGAATACAGTGTGTGTCAATAAAAAATTGTGACGTTTTACCAATTTCTGCCTTTTGAACAAAAAATAATTGTTATATTCTGATGATTTGTCAATTGCAAAATGTATTTTTGTGTGCTATAATATAGACAAGAAAGGGAGGTACACTCCAATGAGAAAATAAAAATCTCCTGACTTAATACGAAGTAAATATCTGAAGATCTGAACTCGGTAGTAGTGTGTGAGTTAGAACAAGAGCAGCGAGTAGAGAATTTAAGTTATTTATTTTAATGTGAGTTACAAGTTATAGAAATAGATTTGAGTGAGTTAAAGTTCAGATCAGAGAAAAAACTTCGTATAAAAACAATTCGCCTTTTACAAACAGAACTAAACAAAAAAACAAAGGGTATTCTCATTAGAGAAGAAAAAGATTTTAGGGTTTTAGGTGTGAAGTGATGAGAGTTGAAGGCAGATTAGGAAAGAGAGGATAACAAAAGATGTTAGATATCAAGAGTGAACAGAAGTGACC
>JAZSIV010000140.1:0-10081 GCA_045533995.1 Eubacteriales bacterium | reverse complement strand
CAGCACAGAAGGCAAGGGGAGCGGATTTCTCAAGCGGAAGTCTTGTAAGCCGTGCGAAAGCACTCATACCCGTGCTTATTCCGCTCTTCGTTTCTGCTTTCAGACGTGCTGAGGAGCTGGCTGTCGCTATGGAGTGCAGATGCTATCACGGTGGCAACGGAAGAACGAGAATGAACGTTCGTCATTTGCGTTTCTCCGATACGCTCGTTCTCTTTATCGTAGTGATTCTCGGCGCGGCAATTATATACTTTAATATTCTTGGAATCGGATATTCGATAACTTAAGGAGAAAAAATGAAGATCCTGCTTAATATAAGCTATGTTGGAAGTGCATATTGCGGATATCAGGTCCAAAAGAACGGAGATACGATACAGGAGAAGCTCAATATTGCGGCAAAGTCTATTTTTGGATTTGACTGTGATATCGTAGGTTGTAGCAGAACCGATAAAGGCGTTCACGCAAATATGTTTTGCGCATGTGTAAGCGAGCGTGGCAAGGAAGGAATTTTATCTACTATTCCCGAGAGTTCGTTGGCGATTGCCTTTAATAGCTATCTTCCGGGAGATATTTCTGTTCGTTCTGCAAAATATGTAGACGATTCTTTTCATCCGAGATATGATGTAAAATATAAGGAGTACGTGTATAAAATACTTAACACTCCGACATGTGATCCTTTTTTATACGGTCGTGTATGGCATTATCCAAAGCCCATTTCGGATGAAATGATAGAAAAGATGGGCGAGGCGGCAAAGAAATATATCGGCAAATATGATTTTTCTGCCTTTATGGCAAGCGGATCAAACGTTGCAAGCACAGTAAGAGAGGTTGTTTCTGCCGAGGTGTGTAAAAAGGGCGACATTATAGAATTTACTGTTGCCGCAGATGGTTTTCTTTATAATATGGTCAGAATAATGACTGGAACACTTATTTATATTGCTCAAGGCAAGATAGAGCCGGACGATATTACCGATATTATTGCTTCGGGAGAACGAAGCAGAGCGGGAATGACAGCTCCGCCCGAGGGGCTGTATCTTAACAGAGTGGTTTACTGATGTAAAAATTTTGGGGGAGGTGTATGGCTTTGAAAAAAAACATTTTCGGATTTTTTAATCGAGGCAGATCGGAAAACAACAGCGAAAGCACCGAAAACAACAGCCTACACCGATTCTCACAAACTTTAAAAGGGTATTTCAGTACCGAGCCCGAAAAGGAAAAGGTACTCAATTACAAGGACTTTGACGCGGCGGGTGATACATATTATGCGGGAATATCGGCGTGGTATAAGATCTTTCAACGTGTATTCTTTGTTGGATTTATAGTCTTTTCGCTGGCATCAGTCCTATTTAATTTCAAGCATATTACCTACGATAATTTCTTTTATCTGGTTAAGGATTTCAATACTGCGGTCGATACCGAGAACGTGAACTATGAAACGCTCTCATACGATGCGTCGACCGATCAGAGCTTTACTTTATACAGAGGCGGGCTTGCGGTGGTCAGCCGTTCAAAGGTATCTGCATTTACTGCTACGGGCAGACGAACACTCAATAGCAACGTTGCTTATTCAAAGCCGTTCGTAATATCCTCGGACAAATATTTGCTTGTTTACGATATGGGTGACAGCACCTTTTCGGTTTATAACTCATTCGTTAAGGTATATAGCGAAAAGCTTGATTATCCTATAACGGGTGCTTGCTTTTCGGATAGCGGAAGATTTGCTATCCTTACAAGATCGGCTGAATATGATTCGGAAATAATCGTTTACAGCGAGGATTTTGACAGGGTGGCAAAGTACAGCAGAAGTGCGTATGCAATAGATATTTCGCTTGACAAGGACGGAGAGCGTCTTGGTGCGGTCTACGTTGAAACCAAAAACGGTATAGTAGATACAAAGGTAGTATTTTACGACGTTAAAGAACACAAGAAATTGGTTGAATATTCATATTCGGGTGAATTTCCTCTTTCCTGTTCGTTCCTTGACGGTGGCGGATTTGCCGCTATAACCGACGGCTCGGTGAAAATATTTGGCAGAGCGCTTGATGAAAAGAGAACGTCACAGTCCTATACGAGTGCCGAGGTCTCGGCGTCTTTTGCCGACGGAAGCTATATCGCTGTGGCATTTAATAACGGTATAATTACCGATCAGAATGAAATAATTGTGTTTGACAAAAAGGGAGAATTGGTATATAATAAAACTATTCTTTCGGCGGTCGAGCAGCTTGCACTTTGCGACGGATATGTGTTCGCAAAAAGCAGTACGGGTGTTCTTCGTCTGCGTATGAAGGACTCCTCACAACAGCATCTTGTATGTCAGGACGGAACGATGCTTGTCTACGATAAAGCAACTGCCTTGGTCTGTGCGCAGTCTAAGGCTGTATATCTTAAATTTGATGATTAACGGAGGACAAAATGAATATTTTTGATATTATAGCATTAGTGATATTTTTCTTGTTCGTGCTAATATGTACTATACGCGGATTTCTTAAAATATTGGCTCGTCTCGGCTCGTTCTTTGCGGCGATGATATTGTCAAAGGTGTTTGGCGGGATGCTCGGCGGAATGTTGCTTGGAGATATCCTTGGCGATTTTGCTCCGATAGTCGGTACGGTAGCGATCTTTGTTTTGCTTTTTATCCTTTTCAGAATTGTTTTTGGTTTTATCGCCACCGGTATTACAAAGGTCCTGCATACTAAAACGCTTGACAAGATTCTCGGTGCTGTAATAGGAATAGCGGGCGGTCTTGCTTCTGTTTATTTGTTTGCTCTTCTTTCGGAGCTTATAATCGTGGTCGTTTCTGTATTTAATGCAGATGCGCAGATTATAGAAACAATACAGAGTACAGAGATACTTAAATATTTTATGTCATAAATAAGAAAAAGGAAAGCTTAAGGAAAAATAACAATGAAAGATAAATTAAAGCATATTCCAAACATTTTGTGTGTAATACGAATATTACTGGTGTTTGTTTTTGTATATCTTGCGCTCAGCGATAATCTTTATGCGGCGCTTATCGTCTTCTTTGCCGCAGGGGCGACCGACGTCGTTGACGGATATCTGGCAAGAAGAAATAATTGGATATCGGATCTTGGAAAAATACTTGATCCCCTTGCCGACAAGCTTATGCAGTGTACAGTACTCGTGGTTCTTTACTGTATGGATATCATTCCCATCTGGTTTGTTATACCATTCTTCTTAAAAGAGGGAATAACTCTTATTATGGGGATATTGGTCATCAGAAAAAGAAGCATAGTTGTTGTGAGCAAATGGTATGGCAAGGCGGCAGTGTGCGTCTTCTATCTTACGATAGCGGCTTCGATAATTTTTGAGGACTATTTGGCTGAAAATCCGCTGATATATGTGCTTATATTTATTCCTGCGATAGTAATGGCTCTCGCGGCATTTGCGGCATATATCAAGCACTATTCATCTCTTAGAAATCCAAATTCAGAGCTTTCAAAAAGTGTAAAGACCAATTGATTTGAAAAAGAAAACAGGTTAGAAGATAGATTATGGTAATGTGTTCAAAATGTCACAAGCGAGTAGCCGTCGTTTTTGTGACGAGGATAGAAAACGGCAACAAGCTCAGCGAGGGACTTTGCATCAAATGCGCAAAGGAGATGGGAGTTCCCGTTGATAATATGCTTGACAATGTAATGGATAAGTTCGGAATTACTCCCGAACAGCTTGAAAGCATGGAAAATGAAGTCAACGAAATGCTTGAGGGTGGAAATCTTCCTTCCTTTAACGATGAGGGAGAGGACGGTGGAGCTCCCGCTATTGATTTTCCGAAGCTTTTTGGAGAAAATGGCTCTTCCTTGCCCGCAGAGCAGGGAGATGCGCCTAAATCATCGGGAAATACTAAAAGGAATGCATCCGAAAAGGGAAAGAAAAATAAATATCTTGACACCTATTGCCGCAATCTTACAAAGAGAGCGGCTGACGGTCAGCTTGACCGTATAATCGGACGCGACCGCGAGCTTGACCGTGTTATTCAGATACTCTGCCGCAGACAGAAGAACAATCCTTGTCTTATAGGTGAGCCGGGTGTCGGTAAGACGGCTATTGCCGAGGCTCTTGCGCAGCGCATTGCTGACGGAAGAGTTCCGTATAAGCTTAAAGGAATTCAGATATATCTCGTTGACCTTACGGCTCTTGTTGCAGGCACACAGTTCAGAGGACAGTTTGAGTCGAGAATATTAGGTCTTCTTAACGAGGTAAAGGCGGCGGGTAACGTCATACTCGTCATTGACGAGGTGCACAATATAGTAGGCGCGGGAGATGCCGAGGGTAGCATCAACGCTGCGAATATATTAAAACCCGCTCTCTCAAGAGGAGAGGTGCGTATTATAGGCGCGACCACTCTTAAGGAGTATCGCAAATATATAGAGAAGGATACGGCGCTTGAAAGACGTTTTCAGCCTGTAACGGTAGAAGAACCGTCTATAGAACAAACGGTTGAGATGCTTGCAGGTATTAAGCATTACTACGAGGAGTTCCACGCAATAAGAATTCCCGAGGACGTAGTAAAAAGAGCGGTCGTTCTTTCGGAAAGATATATTACAGACAGATATCTGCCCGATAAGGCAATAGACCTTCTTGACGAGGCGGCTTCACATCTTTCGCTCTCAAGCTCGGTTCTTAACGAGACTCAAGAGATCAGAGAAGAGCTTTTGACCCTCAAGGACAAGAGGGAAAAGCTTGAGACCGAAGCACCCTCGGACAACAATCTCGCACAGAAAAATTACGAGGAGATAGCCAAGATAAAGGCAAAGGAGATGCAGCTTTCTGAAAAGCTGCACGAGCTTGAGCCTGCATGCGATGAGGTATCTCTGTCGATATCGGATATTGCTGACGTGATTGAGATCTGGACGGGAATTCCCGCATCAAGCATAAATGAGGATGAATTCCAGAGAATAGATAATCTTGAAGCAAGACTTAAAAAGAGAATAATCGGACAGGATGAAGCGGTAGCGGCTGTTGCTAAGGCTATAAAGAGAAACCGCGCGGGCATATCCTATAAGCGTCGCCCCGTATCCTTTATTTTCGCAGGTCCTACAGGTGTTGGAAAGACCGAGCTTGTAAAGACCTTGGCGGCAGATCTCTTTAAGTCGCCCGAAACGCTTATAAGACTTGATATGTCGGAGTTTATGGAGAAGCATTCGGTATCCAGAATTATCGGAGCGCCTCCCGGATACGTCGGTTATGACGAGGCAGGTCAGCTTACCGAGAAGATACGTCGCAGACCCTATTCGGTAGTTCTTTTTGACGAGATCGAAAAGGCACATCCAGACGTGCTCAATATTATGCTTCAGATACTTGACGACGGTCGTATTACCGATGCATCGGGCAGAACGGTAAACTTTGAAAATACAATAATCGTTATGACTACAAATGCGGGCTCGGATAATTCGGGCGCAACCGTCGGCTTCTTTGCCGATGAGCAGTCTGTGACCGAGAGCAAGACGATGAAGGCGCTTTCGTCCTTCCTTCGCCCCGAGTTTATCAACCGTATAGATCAGGTCATAACCTTCCGTTCATTGTCCGAGGAGGACTTTGTGGATATTGCAAGAATTATGCTTGACGAGCTTCGCACAGTTCTTGAAGAGAAGGAAATATCCTTCTCGTATACAGAGGGCGCTGCTCTCTACGTCGCGAAGAATTCCTATTCGCATAAATACGGCGCGCGAAATATGAGAAGATTCATTCGCTCGGAGATAGAGGACGTTCTTGCAGAAAAGATCATTTCGGACTATACGAGATCGATAAATACAGTAATGGTCGGATACTCTGAAGAAGAAAACAAGCTTGTTATTGAATGTAACTGATAAAAAAATTATCAAGGACTCACTTTTGTGAGACGAAATGGTATTTATATGAACGAAAAATGGTTTTCCTTATCTGTTTCTGATATAGAAAAGAAATTAAAAACCAATGCCGCCTCGGGACTTTCCCGCAAGGCGGCTCGTTCTCGTTGGAGTGCTCTTGTTGGAGTGGTCTTTTCTGTACCCTCAAAGGGCGCGGCGGCACTTTTAGGAGATATTGTTTCTGATTTTGCCCTTATTATTCTTTTGATAATGTCGATCCTTGCGCTTTGCTTTGGTGAAGACGAGATGGGAACAGTACTTTCTGTTCTTATAGCGCTAAATCTTTGCGTCGGATGGATCATATATTATCGCCTCGACAGGTTGAGTCTTTCGATAGAGAAGTTCTTTCTTCCGCGATGCAGGGTCGTGAGAGAGGGAAGGCTTTACAACGTTGACGGCTTGGATATAGTACGTGGCGATGTTATTATGATAGATGAGGGTGATATTCTCCCTTGCGATGCCCGTCTTGTTACCTCGGACAAGCTACGTGTCAAGATGCTTGTAGAAAAGGATAAATACGTTTTAGTAACCAAGGCGGCAGAGGCTCATGTTTTGCCAAATGAAAACGATATAAGAAAGCATGACAATATCGTTCACGCAGGTTCTGTTGTCGTGGGCGGCAGTGCAAGAGCTATCGTGACCGAGATAGGAAGATATACTTATATCGGTGCAAGGATAGGGGCGATACCAATGAGATCGCCTTATGGGAAGAGAGCACCGAGGATACTTTCTGCATTTAAGAAATATTGCAGTAGCTTCAGCCTTATTCTCTTGATTGCCGTTCTTCCATTCAGCTTGATCTGTATGCTCTTCGGAAATGCAACGCTTTCATTGTTCACAGTATTTATAACGGCTATCGCAATAGCGGCTTCTACTATGACGCAGTTTGCAGTGACGGTGTGCAGAATCTTTTTTGCACTGCCTATTAAAAAATGTATTTCGATGCAGAATTCGGCGGTTATCCGTTCGTGCGATGCGCTTGACCGACTTGCATCGTCAAAATTTCTTTTCGTGCTTGATGGTGCTGCGGTTACCGACGGTATTCTTCATTTTGAAAAGCTTTGCTGTGCAGAGGGAGAGATCGATCTGTCGGGCAGGATCACGAGCTCGGCTCAAAAGCTTGGGGAGCTTGCTTCTCTTTACGAAGGCGCGCAAAAGACAATGCTTTCTGCATCATCCCAAAGCTTTGGAAGATATGACGGCGGAATACGTGAGTTTTTGTCCAAAATAGGTACCGACGGCGCTGCTCTTAAGATAAGATGCTCGGTAAACGGTTTTTCAGCCGCAAACTCTGATGATCCGCACGATAAGATATTTTATACCGATCTTGGCGATAAATATATTTTGTGTGTTTCATACAGTGACAGTATTATTTCCGAATGCTCCAATATTTTTGTTGACGGTCGACAGGAAACACTCTTGGCGTCGAGCAAGCAAAGCCTTATGAATAAATATAGGGAATACACGAAGAAGGGCAGGCGAGTACTTGTTTTCAGCTATTCATCTCACGATGGATACGGAAGTATAGGCGAGAGATGCTTTGTTGGAATGCTTGCTTTTTCGGAGCTTCCCGATGCCACAGCAACAGCGGCACTTGAGAGAATAAGAGAGAGTGGAGTGTATCCCGTTTTTTTCAGAAATATTGTTGTAGACGGCAGGCCGTGTGACGTTAGTATGATACCCGACGAGGTGATATCGGGGCAGACGGTAACACCTGCTGATTTTATAAGAAGCGGAAAGCCGCTTATGTACGGCTTTGGAAAGATATCGTGTTATTCCGATTTCTCGCAGGAGCAAATATGCGAAATGATAAAGGCGATCAAGGCTAAAAATGAAGCCGTTACCGTTCTTGGATTTTGCGAGAAGTACGATAAGATATATAACGAGGCAGATATCGTTGTCACCTGTTCTTCTGATGAATACTCCTTGAAGGGACATTTTGAGGAGGTAATGGAATCGGCACAGGGCTATGACGATCTCTCAAAGGAAAAGGTAGCGCAGACCTTAAAGCAAAAGGCTGATATTATTATTCCTCGTCCCGCTAAAAAGAAGGGCGGAGGATGTGCCTCGCTGTTGAATGCTTTGCGAATGGCAGGAGTCGCGGTATACAGCTCGACAAGCTTTTTCAGATACGTTGTATGTATGCAGCTGATAAGAATAGTACTTGTTGTGCTTCCTATGCTTTTCGGTTCAGCTGTGCTTGATGCAAGACACGTTGTTTTTGGCGGTATGCTTGCAGACCTTGTAGTGATGTTTTCTTATGTTTTTGAAATGTCGGGCAGGGAAATGCCAAGCAAATACAAGGGGCTTATTCGTGAGATATCTACGCCGATACAAAGCAACGTGCTGATGCTTGTTTGTTTTGGGGGAGGTGCTCTATTATCCGTGATCCTTCCAGAAATGATCTCGCTTATTCCTTCTGCACCTAAATATATCGACAAGAACGAGTATGCTCTCATTTCATTTGTTCTTTTCCATATTGCCGTATTTGTCTGTATGAAATATAACGGCTTTAAGAGATTCCGAAAGAAAGCGTTTGGTAAGATAACGATTGCATATCCTGCCTTCTTAATAGTCCTTTTGTTGCTTTGCTTTGTAACCGAAGGGCTTGCGTCAATGTTTGGAATACAAGGCTTTTCGAGCTTGTTGTATTTCTTTATAACACCGATCTGTCCTTTGTTGGCAACTGTAGCCTATATTGTTTTTGATCATTTTGGATTTGATAGGTTGATAGCCAAAAAGCTTAAAAGATGAATATGTAAAAAAGAGCTCCGCATAGAATTTAGTATTCTTTGCGGAGTTTTTTGATTTAGGAGGAAATATGGGTAAAAGATGGAGCAGCTGTGAGCTATCACAGAAACAGATAATAAACGTTTGTGACGGAACAAATCTCGGTTGTGCAAGTGATTTTGAGATAGACATGTGTGACGGGCGGATAACGGCGATAATAGTGCCAAGGCCAAGCGGATTTCTTTGGCTTTCGCACGATTGTGATCTTGTTATCCCGTGGTGCGATATTGAAAGGATAGGGGAGGACACAATACTTGTAAAATTGCCTCCCGAGAGGTGCGCTTTTCCCGAAAAGAAGAAAAAAGGAGGGTCTTTCTTTAAGTAATGGGAAATAAATGTAAATAATTTGTTAATTTGTCAAATGCGTATTGAAAGATAAACTTAAATATGTTATAATAATTCGCAATGCGGCGTGACCGCAAAATAATTACACACACATCGACCGTAGGCGTATCGGTGTTGCCCGGCGGCGACGAAAACGCAGTGGCGATGTGGTGGAAATAACCGAAGGAGGACATTAAAATGTCTGTAATCTCAATTAAACAGCTGCTTGAAGCAGGCGTCCATTTTGGACATCACACAAGAAGATGGAACCCCAAGATGCAGGAGTACATCTTCACAGAAAGAAACGGCATCTACATCATCGACCTTCAGAAGACAGTTAAGAAGTTCGAGGAAGCTTACAATTTTGTACGCGAGATCTCCGAGCAGGGTGGCACAACCCTTTTCGTAGGTACAAAGAAGCAGGCTGCTGACGCTATCAAGGAAGAGGCACTCCGTTGCGGAATGTACTACGTTAACGTTCGTTGGCCCGGCGGTATGATGACAAACTTCAAGACTATCAAGCGTTCTATCGGACGTCTTAACAGCCTTGAGAAAATGCAGGAAGACGGCACCTTTGATCTTCTTCCCAAGAAGGAAGTTGCTATGAAGCAGAAGGAGATCTTCGACCTTGAGAAGAGCTACGGCGGTATCAAGACAATGGAAGAGCTTCCCTCCGCTATATTTATCGTAGACCCCAAGAAGGAAAGAAACGCAGTTCTTGAGGCAAAGAAACTCGGCATTCCGGTAATCGCTATCGTTGATACAAACTGTGATCCTGACGATGCAGATTATATCATTCCCGGAAACGATGACGCTATCCGCGCTATCAAGCTTATCTCCTCGGCTCTCGCTGACGCAGTTATCGAAGGCAGACAGGGTGAGCAGGTTGCAGAAGAGCTTCCCGCAACCGAGGAAGCTGCTGAAGTTGCAGCAGACGCTGAGTAATTAACCCGATAAATTCATAAAGAGAAAGGAATTATTGAAATGGCTAATATAACAGCAAAAGACGTTGCAGCGCTCCGCGCAAAGACCGGTCACGGTATGATGAAGTTTAAGAAGGCGCTCGCTGAGGCACACGGTGATATGGAGGAGGCTGTAAAGAT